>JASHUE010000175.1:0-4999 GCA_030040195.1 Streptosporangiaceae bacterium
GCTGGGCATCTCGGGCCTGCTCGCCGCGGTATTCGCCGCACTGGGTCGCGCGTGCCCATCGGCCGACGGCGTTGCCGGCTACGCGGCCGCCGGGCTCGGGCGGATGGCGGGCACCACAGCTGGGTGGTGCTTCCTCGCCGGAGTCATCAGCGGGGCGCCGGTGGTCTGCATGATCGGCGCTACCTACGTGACTGACCTCGCGGGTGGCGGCCAGCTCGCCCGCAGCGCCGTGGCGGCCGGGCTGCTGCTGATCGTGCTCAGCCTGACGCTGGGCGGCGTGCGGGCGAGCACCACCATTCAGCTAGCGCTCGTCGTGCTGCTGGTCGTGATGCTGATCACGGCGGTGGCCGGATCCGCCGGGTCGGCTCGCGCCGCGAACTGGACGCCCTTCGCGCCCCATGGCTGGTCCGCGATCGGCCGCGCGGCCGCGGTCTTGACGCTGTCGTTCGTCGGCTGGGAGGCGGTCGCGCCGCTGACGCCGCGGCTGGCAACCCCGGCGCGGCTGCCCCAGATCATCGCCGCGGCGTTCGCGGTGACGGCGGCCATCTACCTCAGCCTCGCGGTGGCGGTGATCGCCGTCCTCGGGCGCCAGGCAGCCGACGACGTCCCGGTCGCCGAGCTGCTGCAGCGCGCCATCGGCCCCGTCGGCCGGCCAGTAGCGGTCGGCGCCGCTATCGTGCTCACGCTCGTCACCGTCAACGCCTACCTGACCGGCGCGATCGCGATGGCGGCGGGCCTGATGCACAGACGAGCGGTTCCCGCGGGCGCCGGGGCGGATGGCGTCAGCACGGGAGGGGGTGCGGGCACCCCGCGGCCGGTACCCGCGTCACGAGCTGCCGGGGCCGCGCGCTTCCCGGTGATTATCGCTCTGGTCGGCCTCCTGGAGCTCGGGCTATGCGCGGCGCGGCTGGTGACGACGACGCAGCTGATCACGATCCCGACGACGCTGTTTCTCACCGTCTACCTCGCCTGCATGCTGGCGGCAGCCCGGACCCTGGCGGGTCCTGTACGCATTGCCGCGGCCGCCGCGGCCGTGGCTGTCGTCGTGGTGCTGGTGTTCACCGGGTGGGCGCTGGCTCTGGCCGCGCTCGTGGCGGGCAGCGCCTGGCTGGCGCAGCGCCACGTCGGCGGAAATCGCCGCCCGGACGCCGTCGTCGCTGGCCTAGAACCGGAGGAAGTGCTGGAAGCACTCCCACTCGGCGTCGTGCTCGGCGAACGCGGCAGCCTCGGCCCGCTTGACGGCGACGTAGGCGGAGGACCGCAGCGGCCCGAGCGCGTCCATCAGCACGTCGTCGACCACGAGCGCGTCCAGGGCCTCGGTTAGCGTCACCGGCAGCCGGCGCGCACCGGCGGCCCTTCGCTGAGCCTGCGTCATCGTGGCCGGGTCGACATTGACCGCCGCGCCGGGGTCGAGTCGGCGGCGGATCCCGTCCAGGCCCGCGTAGATGAAGCCGCCCAGCGCCAGGTAAGGATTGGCGCTGGAGTCCGACGGCTTGAACTCCAGGTTGACTGAACTTGTAGCGTCGCCGCGCAGCGGCGAGCAGATGCGGACCGCCGCTTCCCTGTTGTCCATCCCGTAGACGGTGTACGCGCTGCTCCAGAACTGCGGCTGCAGGCGCCGGTAGCTGTTCACGCTGCCGCAGGTGAGGGCGAGGAGGCCGGGCACGTGCGCGAGCAGCCCGCCGATGAAGTGGTAGCCGGCAGGGGACAGGCCGTACTGATCGGCGGCTTCCGCGAAAACCGGAGTCCCGTCGGCCAGCGAGCTGAGCGAGGCGTGCAGATGGGCGCCGTTGCCCGCCTGGCCGGGGATGGGCTTGGGCGCGAGGCTCGCCCACTGGCCGCGGCGGATTGCGACGCCCCGCACCGTCTCCCGGTACAGCACGTGGTTGTCGGCCGCGCGCAGCGCCCCGGCATATCGGATGGAGACTTCCTGCTGACCGTGGCCGAGCTCCGGGTAGTAATGCTCAACCTGGAGACCCTGAGCGTTCAGCGCCCGCACCACCTCCATGACGTACTCGCGGTTCTGGTGGAAGCCGGTCGTCGAATAACAGAGGCTGTCGTCGGACGGCACCAGCCGGTCCGGGCCCCCAGCCGGGTCGGCCTCGCGCCGGCCGAGGGTGAACTCTGGCTCGAACGCCGCTGACATGGCGTAGCCGTCGGCGGCGAGTTCATTGATCGCCTGCTTGAGGAAGGAGCGGGCGCACGCCTCCCACGGCTCCCCGTCTGGGCGGACCAGGTCGGCCAGCATCACGCCGGCACCCGGAGCGTACGGCAGCTCCACGAACGTGGCCGGATCCGGCTTGATCCGGACCTCACCGACCGGCCCCATCCCCTCCACCGGCTGGAGCGTGTCCAGCATGGTCATCGCCATCATGGCCACGGTGTGACCGATGCCGCTCTCGATCCGGTCGGCCAGGAACTGCGTCGAGGCCACTTTCCCGCGGATGACGCCGGCGTGATCGGCGTACAGGAAGTTGACGAGCTCAATATCGGCAGCCAGCGCGCGGGCAACAGCGTCGCGCGCGTGGGAAGCATGTGGGACGTCAGCGTCTGCTGATGTCAGGCTGTCAGCTGAGGTCATGCATCAGGGGTAGCACGCCTGTTCGCCGCTCGTACAGCCTCGCGCGCGCCCTGGCCGTCGCTGCTGCCCTGGCCGTCGCCGTTGGCGAGGCCCATCGCGTCGTCGGCCTCCTCGGCGGCGATCTCGTCGATGACGATGTCGGTTCCGGCTGCCGAGGTGGCCGAGCCAGCCGCGATCGCGGCCGCCTCCACGCTCTCCTCGTACACGTACCGGCCGCCACGCAAGGCGGAAGCGATCGCCGCGATCACCAGCACGCCGATGGCCATCAGGAACACGATCACCAGGCCATGGTGGAACGGTTGGGAGATCAGGCCGGGGAAGAAGCTCTGGCCGGTGAGCAGCGCGACGTGCGACGGCGGCAGGTGGCCGAGCACGCCGGTCGGCCCGAGCAGTTCCTTGACCGGGTTGTAGCCGAGGAACGCGGCGAACAGGCTGCCGACCGGCGGCAGCGAGCCGACCTTCGCGGCGATCGCGTGCGGTACGCCCTGGGCCGACAGGCCGCTGGTCAGCGTCGTCGGCAGCGTCGCGGCCAGGCCGGCGATCATCAGCGAGAAGAACACGCCGATCGACAGGACGAAGCCCGAGTTCTGGAACGTGGCCAGCATGCCCGAGGCTGCGCCCCGCTGCTTGGCGGGCACGCTGTTCATGATCGCGGCCGCGTTAGGCGCCGAGAACAGCCCCATGCCCGCGCCGGCCACGAAGATCAGCACCGCGAATTCCGGGTAGCTGAAGTCAACCGGGATCAGCAGCAGGCCGCCGAAGGCCAGGGCGGACAGGAGCAGGCCACCCGAGGCGAACGCGCGAGCACCGTGTTTGTCCGACAGCCAGCCGGACAGCGGCCCGGACACCACGAAGCCGAACGTCAGCGCGAGCAGGTAGATGCCCGACCACAGCGGGGTGTCCTTGTAGGCGTAGCCGTGGAGCGGGAGCCAGATGCCCTGCAGCCAGATGATCAGCATGAACTGAAGTCCGCCGCGGGCTATCGAGGCCAGCAGCGTGGCCCCGACGCCGGCCGCGAACGCGCGGATCTTCATCAGGCCAAGGTCGAACATCGGCGCGGTGACCCGCGACTCGATGACGCAGAAGAGTACGAGCAGGGCGACACCGCCGAAGAGCCCGGTCAGTACCAGAGGGCTGGTCCAGCCCATCGAGTGGCCACCGTAGGGCTGGATGCCGTAGGTGATCCCGGTCAGCAGCATGACCAGGCCGACCGCGAAGGTGACATTGCCGAGCCAGTCGATCCTGGCCGGGGTGCGCACGCCGACCTCCTTGAGGCTCAGGTAGGACCAGATCGTGCCGCCCACGCCGATGGGCACCGACACGATGAAAACCAGCCGCCAGTCGACCGCGGCCAGGACCCCGCCGAGTATCAGGCCGATGAACTGGCCGGAGATGCCCGCGATCTGGTTGATACCCATGGCCGTGCCGCGCTGGTTGGACGGGAAGGCGTCGGTCAGGATCGCGGGAGAGTTGGCCATCAGCATCGCGCCGCCAACGGCCTGGATGACGCGAAAGCCGATCAGCCAGAGGGCCCCGCTCGGGCCGACAAGCGGGTCAAACGGCAGCGCGAGCGCACCGAGCCCGAAGATCGCGAACCCGGCGTTGTACATCCTCACCCGGCCGTAGATATCGCCGAGGCGGCCGAGCGTGACCACGAGCACCGCCGAGACGACGAGGTAGCCCATCAGCATCCAGAGCAGGTAGCTGATGTTGCTGGCCTGGAGCGGGTCCAGCTTGATGCCGCGGAAGATCGCGGGCAGGGCAATGATGACGATCGAAGCATTGACGGTCGCGGCGAGCATGCCGAGCGTGGTGTTGGACAGGGCAACCCACTTGTAATGAGCGCCACGCAGGCCGCGCCTGTCTGATGTGTCCGTAGGCTCGCCCACCGGCTGCCCCTCCTGCTCGCCCGCGATTACTTGCTAGTACCAAACTAACAGGAGCGCGACGCTGGCCGTGCCGGATGGGGGCGGTGTCCTGGCCCGCCCCCGACGCTGTCCTCGCGGAATCGCGGCGCTCTGGCCTGCACCGTAGCCCCGTGCTCGCCCCGGGCGTCTGACGGGTTGCTGGAGTATCTTCTGATTGTGACGTCCCGGCCCGCGCCCCGCGATCTGCGCGCCTCCGATGCGGACAGAGACCGGGTGATTGCACTGCTGAGCGCCGCGGCCGGAGATGGCAGGCTCACCAGCGCCGAGCACTCAGAACGGGTCGAGCGCGCTTACACGGCCCGCACGCTCGGTGATCTCGCACCGCTGACGGCCGACCTGGTCGAGCCGTCCGCTCAGCCGTTCCGGCTGGACACCAGGACCCCGGTCCTGGGCGTATTCGCGCGGGAGAGCAGGGACGGCCGGTGGGTGATTCCCGCGACCCTGCCCGTTGTCGCGGTGTTCGGCGAGGTCGTACTCGATGTGCGTGAAG
>JASHUE010000176.1:0-3533 GCA_030040195.1 Streptosporangiaceae bacterium
GACCGCCGAGTAGCTCGCCGTGGACCGGAGCCTTGCGCTCGCGATTGGCCCTGTGTCGGCTTGCCGCGCGTGATAGATAACCGGCCTCAGCTTGCTGCGGCCCGGCTGGCGCTCATCTCCTCAAGGCGCGCTCGGACCGCCGGCCACTCGGCTGCGGTAATCGAGTACCTGGCCGAGTCCCGCGGCCGGAGATCGGCGGCCAACCGATGGGACCGCAGGATGCCCTCGAACTGCGCGCCGATGCGGCGGAGTGCGCCGTTGGACCGGTCGTTGCGCGCATCGGTGTGGAAGCACACGCTCTGCACGTCCCACGTCTCGAACGCGTGCGTGAGCATCAGCCGCTTCATCTCGGTGTTCGCGCCCGTCCTGGTGGCCGCCGCCGCCAGCCACGTGTGCCCGATCTCGCAGGTGTCCGGGCCGTCATGTCCGTGCCGGGGATGACCTTTCGGCCAGGGCCACCACTGCATGTCCCACAGCCTGGTCGAGCCGATGACGGACTCGTCGGCAAGCCTGATCACGGCGAACGGCGCAGCGGTCCCGGCTGCCCTTGCCGCCTCGGCGAGTGCGATGTACTGCCGGGCCTCGACTTCGTTGGTCGGCACTGTCGTCATCCGATAGAGATCACCGGCACCCGCCGACGCTCGGACGAGCCCGGCGGCATGCCGCTGGTGCAGTGGCTCGAGCCGGACGTGTCGGCCGGTCAGCTCTGGCTCCAAGAAGACCATGACAACACCTTGAGATTTTGTTACAGTACATAAATTTATTATGCTAATACATTATCAGATTGCCGGGGTCCCGGCCCATTGGGGAGTGTTCGAGATGGCTCACTTCCGACCAGCGGGCTCCCGTGCCAGCGAGGTCGTCGCGGACATCGAGGCGGCGGTCCGCGACGGGCGCCTGGAACCAGGTGCCGCGCTGCCGGCCGTGCGCACGCTGGCGGCCGACCTCGGACTGAGCCCGGCCACAGTCGCCTCCGCCTACCGAGAGCTGCGCGTCAAGGGCATCGCGCGCGGGCACCGGCGCGCCGGAACCCGGATCACCGGCGCTCCGCCGACCGCACCCCGGCCGGCCCTGACCGTGCCGCCGGGTGTCAGGGACCTGCTTGTGGGAGCGCCGGATCCCGAGCTGCTGCCGCCGATATCCGTACCACCCACGGGTCCGGTGTCGCCCCGGCTGTATGGCGACCCGCCGATGTCCCCGGCCCTCACGGAGCAGGCGGCGGCCCGGTTCCGCGCCGATGGCATCGATCCGTCGCACCTCGCGGTCGTCGGGGGCGCGCTGGACGGAGTGGAACGAGTGCTGGGCGCCTGGCTACGGCCGGGCGATCAGGTCGCGGTCGAGGACCCTGGTTACGCGCCGTTGCTCGACCTGCTGACCGCCATGGATATGCGTGTCGCGCCGGTCAGCCTCGACGAGTACGGCGCCCGTCCGGACTCGCTCGACCAGGCGCTGGCCCACGGCTGTACTGCGGTGGTGCTCGTGCCGCGGGCGCAGAACCCGACGGGCGCCGCATGGAGTCGGGCGCGGACCGATGACCTGGCTGCGGTGCTGGCTGCCTACCCGGACGTGCTGGTTATCGAAGATGACCATGCTGCCGAGGTAGCGGGCGCGCCCGCGTTCACGGTCACGGCCGGGCGCTGCCGATGGGTGACGATCCGGTCGGCGTCGAAGTCCCTGAGTCCAGATCTGCGGCTGGCCGTCCTGGCTGGTGATGCGGTCACGATCGCGAGGGTGGAAGGCCGCCAGGCCCTTGGTACCGGCTGGGTCAGCTACTTGCTGCAGGAAACGGTGGCCGCGCTTTGGCGAGATCCGGCCGCCGGTCGGCTCCTGGCGCGCGCGGCCGCGGCCTACGGGCGTCGCCGGGAGACCCTCATCGGTGAGCTTGCCGCCAGGGGCATCAGCGCCAGCGGTATGTCCGGGCTGGCGGTGTGGGTTCCGGTTCCGGACGAGCTCAGCGTGACATCCGGACTGCTGAGCCGCGGCTGGGCTGTAGCGCCGGGGGAGCGCTTCCGGATAGCGTCGCCGCCCGGGATCCGCATCGGCATCGGGACGATGACTCCCGAAGAGGCTCGGCGGCTCGCGGCCGACTTGAGCGAGTGCCTCACGCGCCAGCCCCGGCGCGTGGAGTGAATCACGCGCTGCCTCGTTTGCCTAATCGCCGACGGCGCGAATCGTGGCGTCGGCGTACTGGTCGTAGAGCTGGTCGCCGAGCCGCTCCGAGATGTCGATGACGAGCGCGGTGGATTCCGCATACTCCACGCGCGCGACCTGGCGGGCGGCTTCGGCCCTGCGGTCTTCGGCCGCCCGCCAGCGCGCTTGCTCGGCATCTGCGAGTGCAGCCTCGCGTAGGAGGAGGAGATAGATGCCGAGCATCCCCCCTGGTGGGACACAGGCCCACCACGAGGCGAGTTTCAGGTAGATACAGACACCGGCCGCGGCCGTGAGGCCGACGAGCACCGTCAGCAGCCGGCGGCGGGTCTGCAGCACCCGCGTGCGGCCTCGCGGCGCGGCCGCGGCGCGCTTGGCCGTGGCCGGCCCGCGACCTGGCTGCCCGACGGCGCCGCCGGGATCGTCCGCCGCGGTGGTGCGGGTCCGATACGCGCCGCCCGGCATGGAGTCGCCCGGAACAAGTGGATCTTCGCGATATTCCACGGTATCGCCGCTGTCTGCCAGAACCGCCGCGTATGCCGGGACCACTGGCTCGCTGGACTCACCCCCGAGCAGGTGCGGGCGCCGCAACCATCGCGGGATCAGCACGAATGCCCAGATGGCCACGATGGCGATATAGAGAATCGCGCTGCTCATTCAGGCCGCCAGGCAAGCGGGACGCCGGTACGCCGACAGCCGCACGTGCAGCACGCAAAGTACGGAAACAGGCGCAGCCACGTCACGCACCGTAAAGGGCCGGGTCGGACTTGACGAGCATTCCGCCCGGTGTGTCGCGAGATACCGCGCAGGCGCGCAGGATGCGTGCCGGTATGCCCCGACTCTCCGACCGCCGAATAGCGGTGGCCGGATGCCCGAGCTAGCCCGCGGCGAGCCTGGCCGACATGACTGTACTGCGCCAGCGCCGCATGAGCCCGTTAGGCACGTCCTCCGACGTCATCGCGTAGCAGATGTGGTCGTGCCATGCGCCATCGATATGCAGGCAACGGCGGCGCAGGCCTTCCTCGTGGAAACCGAGTTTCTCGACGACACGGCGGCTCGCGGTGTTCTCCGGCCGGATGGTGGCCTCGACCCGGTGCAGGCCGATCCCGAAAAAGCACTGGTCAATCGCCAGGGCAAGGGCGGTCGGGATAATCCCGCGCCCGGCGTACACCTGGTCGATCCAGTAGCCCACCTGGGCCGAGCGCGCTGATCCCCAGACGATGCTGCCCACCGTGAGCTGACCAGCGAAGTTTCCGTCGTAGGTCACCACCCAGGGCAGCGTCAGCCCGTGCCGGGCCTCGCGTCGCATCGTCCGGGCCATGGCCACGTAGGGGCCCAGGCTCGAACGGTAAAGCGGCGTCTCCGGGTTGGTCGGTTCCCAGGGC
>JASHUE010000177.1:0-7704 GCA_030040195.1 Streptosporangiaceae bacterium
GCGGAGCGGCTCGGACGGGCTCCCCAGGTCGTTATCACCACGCAGATCACTCCGGGCATCGACGGGCGGGCCAAGCAGAGCAAGAGCCTGGGCAACTACATCGCACTCAGCGACACCGCCCGCGACATGTTCGGCAAGGCGATGAAGCTGCGCGACGAGCTCGTCACCGGCTACCTGCGCCACTACACGCTGGTCCCATTGCCGGAGATCGCGGCCATCGACGCCGCAATTCGCGGCGGCGAGCTGAACCCGATGCAGGCCAAACGGGTTCTCGGCCGCGCGTTGGTCGAGCGCTACTACTCCGCCGCCGATGCCGCGCGCGAAGAGCAGTGGTTCGACCGCGTGTTCTCCGGCCGATCGGTGCCCGTCGACGTCACCGAGGTCGCGGTCGCCAACCCCAATGCCACCCTCGTGGACATACTGCGGCACTGCCTGCCCGCAGAGTCCGGCAGCGAGCTTCGCCGCCTCGTCGCGCAGGGCGGCGTCCGGCTTGACGGCGTCCGCACGCTGACCGATCCTGACCAGCGTCATCCGCTGTCCAGCGGCGACGTGATCAGGATTGGCAAGCGACGGTGGTTCCAGATCGTCTTCCGATAGGGGAACGAGGCGCCGACCAGCCCGGTCACCCCTCCCGGCTCCGCCGGGCTCGTGGCGCCTGCTGCTATCGTCAGCACTCCAGCAGCGAGCGGACAGGGAGCCGGGATGACCTACGTCGACGCCGGCGGTGTTCACACCTGGTACGCCGAACAAGGTGCAGGCCAGCCCCTGTTGCTCCTGCACGGCGCCCTGACCGATGCCTCCGAGTTCGGGGCGACGGCCCCGGCTCTGGCGGAGCGCTTCCGGGTGCTCACGCCCGAGCGGCGGGGCCACGGCCACACGCCTGACCTGCCCGGGCCGATCAGCTACGACCTCATGGCGCACGACACCGTTGCCTTCGCCGAAACTCTCGGACTCGGCCCGGCGCACCTGGTCGGGCACAGCGACGGCGCGAACGTGGCGCTGCTCGTTGCGCTCGCCCGCTCGGACCTCGTCGACCGGCTCGTGCTGATCTCGGCCAACTTTCGCTACGACGGCCTGCTCGACGCGCTCGACGGCGGCGAGGTGGCCACGAACGAGTTCTTCGTCGAGGCTTACGCTCAGGTCTCCCCCGATGGCCGCGACCACTTTCCCGAAGTCGTTGCCAAGGTCAGCCGAATGATCGCCAGCGAGCCGACGCTGACGATCGAGGACCTTGGCCAGGTCTGCGCCCGGACGCTGATCATGGCCGGGGACGATGACGCGATCCGCCCCGAGCACACGCTGGCCATGTTCCGCGCGATCCAGGACGCCGAGCTGGCGATCGTGCCCGGTACCTCGCACGCGCTGATCATCGAGAAGCCAGCCTTGTGCAACCAGATCATGATCGACTTCCTCACGACCGACCCGGTGCCGAGCCTCATGCCGATCAGAAGAGCCTGACCGGCAGTGCGGCCACCCGCCGTCACGGGCGCGGCGAGCGCCGGGTGCCGGGAAACCTGGGTGTCGGCAGGCAGGCGACCTGGTCACACTCTGATCCGGCACTGACTCCCTGTAAGTTCTCACACTCCCTGCACGTTCTCGGCTTTTTCGCCGTCGTTTCGCCCCGATATGCACCGGACAACTTACAGGGAGTGCGACAACTTACAGGGAGTGCCACAAATTGCTAGGGAGTGCGACAAATTGCAGGGAGTGCGACAACCTGCAGGCAGTCCAGGCATCCCGAAACCCGGCCAGCCAAGACCGCCGGCCTAAGCCGACACGATGTTGACGAGCTTCGGCGCGCGCACGATCACGGTCCGCACGCCGCGCCCGGCCAGCGCGCGGTCCACGCCGGGTGCGGCCAAGGCCAGTTCCCGCAGCTCGTCCTCGCCGATGGTGGCCGGCACCTCAAGCCGGTCCCTGACCTTGCCGTCGACCTGCACCACGCACGTTACGGTCTCCTCGACCAGGAGCGCCGGCTCGGCGACCGGCCATCCAGCCAGCGCGACCGACGGCGGGTGGCCGAGCATTTCCCAGCACTCCTCGGCCGTGTACGGGGCGAACAGCGATAGCAGCACCGTCAGCGTCTCCGCTGCCTCGCGCACCGCCGGGTCCGCCGCGCCTGGACCGGAGTCGATCGTCCTCCTGGCCGCGCTGACCAGCTCCATCAGCCTGGCCACCGCGACGTTCAGCCGGGTTGACTCGACCAGCCGGGTGACCTCGTCGATCGTCTTGTGGGTGATCTTGCGCAGATCCATATCGCCGGCGGCCACATCGGTGGCGGCCGTACCAACAGGGTTCGACGCGACATCCGCGGCGACCCGATAGACCCTGGTCAGGAACCTGACCAGCGCCTCCGGCCGCACGTCGGCCCAGTCGATGTCGTCTTCCGGCGGGCTGGCGAAGATCATCGTCAGCCGGATCGCGTCCACCCCGTGCTCGGTCAGCTGCTGACCTAGGTCCACGCCGTTGCCGAGGGACTTCGACATGGCCTTGCCCTGGTTGATGACCTGGCCCTGGTTCACCAGCGCGGTGAATGGCTCCACGAAGTCGAGCATCCGCATGTCGTGCAGCACCTTGACGAAGAACCGGGAGTACAGCAGATGCAGGATCGCGTGCTCGACACCGCCGATGTACAGGTCCACCGGGCTCCACCGCCGGACCGCCTCGACGTCGAACGGGCCATACTCGAAATTCGGTGAGCAGTACCGCAGGAAATACCAGGACGAGTCCACGAACGTATCCATGGTGTCGGTGTCCCGTTTGGCCGGGCCGCCGCACTTCGGGCAATCGGTAGTGACCCACTCGGTCGCCGCCGCCAGCGGAGAGGCACCCTTGGGCGCCAGGTCCTGCCCGCGGAGGTCGGGCAGCAGCACGGGAAGCTGGTCGTCGGGCACAGGGACCTCGCCGCAGCCATCGCAGTAGACGATCGGGATCGGCGCGCCCCAGAACCGCTGTCGTGACACCAGCCAGTCCCGCAGCCGGTAACCCACCGCCCCGCGGCCCAGGCCCTGAGCCGCCAGGATCTCGATGATCTTCGCGATCGCGTCCGACTTGGAGAGCCCGTCCAGCGGCCCGGAATTGATCAGCGTGCCCTCACCGGGAGTGGCCTCGCCAGTCTGCGCCGGATCGGGCAGTCCAGTGTCAAGCACCACCTGGACCAGCAGCCCGAACCTGCGGGCGAAGTCGAGGTCGCGCTGGTCATGCGCGGGCACGGCCATGATCGCGCCGGTGCCGTAGTCGGGCAGCACGTAGTCAGCCGCCCAGACGGGGATCCGCTCGCCGTTGACCGGATTAACCGCGTACCGGCCGAGGAACACGCCGGTCTTCTCCCGGTCGGCTGCCTGCCGCTCGATGTCGGTCAGCTTGCGCACGTCAGCCAGGTAGCGCTCCAATTCGGTGGCGTGCTCGGGTGCGCACAGCTCGCTCGCCAGCGCCGAGTCGGCCGCGACCACGAAGAACGTCGCCCCGAACAGCGTGTCGGGCCTCGTCGTGAACACCGTGACCGGCTCGTCCCGGCCCTCAATCGTGAACCGGACCTCGGCGCCCTCGCTCCGGCCGATCCAGTTGCGCTGCATCAGCAGGACCCGCTCTGGCCACTTGCCCTCCAGCGGAGCCATGTCGGTCAGCAGCCGGTCGGCGTACTCGGTGATCTTGAAGTACCACTGGGTCAGCACGCGCCTGACGACCTCGGCGCCGCACCGCTCGCATCTGCCGTCGATGACTTGCTCGTTGGCCAGCACCGTCTGATCCACGGGACACCAGTTGACGTACCCGTCCTTGCGGTAGGCGAGCCCGCGCTCGTAAAACCGGAGGAATAGCCATTGCGTCCACCGGTAGTACGCCGGATCGCACGTCTGCAGCCGCCGAGACCAGTCGAAAGAGACCGCGTAATTGCGGAACGAGGCCGCCTGCGTCTCGATGTTCTTGTAGGTCCAGTCGGCCGGGTGGGTGTTATTGCGAATAGCCGCGTTCTCTGCCGGCAGCCCGAACGCATCCCAGCCGATGGGATGCAGCACGTTGTAGTCGCGCTGGAAGTGGTACCTGGCTATCGCGTCGCCCACGGCGTACGCCTCGGCGTGGCCCATGTGCAGGTCACCGGACGGGTAGGGAAACATGTCCAGCACGTAGCGGCGCGGCCTGGGGTCGGCTGGGTCGTCGCTGGCCCTGAACGTGTCCAACGCGGCCCAGCGCTGCTGCCACTTCTCCTGGATCGCGCGCGGATCGTAGCGATCCGCATTATCGGCGGCTGTCATTACTTTCCTCGCGGATTCTCCAGAGGTCTCAGAGCGGCCCCTGCCCGGCCAAGCCGTCTCCTCAAACAGAAGAGCCCCTCGAACACGAGGGGCAGCCGCGCCAACGACAGAACAAGTTGGCGCGGCTAGGTAAGGAGCAGCCGGGCGAAACGCACGCGCTAAGCCTAGCGCACGCCGGCCCGAGCGCAGGCGCATGCCGAGCAGGCAAGGAGGCCCGTGCCGTCAGCCCGTCCGGCTCCTGACACTACGGGACAAGTGCGCATCGGGCCGGATGACGCGGACACCAGCGACCAGTGGTCATATTGCTCGATAGAACATTCCGCACTCCGGAAATGCCGCCAGATATGAAAAGTGGTGTGTCCTCAATTCCTCCTTGACCGCACAGCGGGCGCGTCAAATAATGTCTGACACTTAGCGGCGGCGGACTTGCAGCACCGCCGGGCAGCGCCGGTCAAGCCGGACTAGCGCTGCTCAGTCAGGCTTCACCTGGCCTTTCGCGACTGGGTCGGCCACGGGGAGATAGGCCACAATCCGGGGGAAGAATGATCACTCGCACGCGCGGGGAATTAACTCAGCGAGCCCGTTCGACTGAATTCGACCGCACTCCAGCTAATGGCCTGGACGTGGCTATCTCACGTAATTCCGGGCGGGCGGGCGCCCGGATTCGGGAAGCTGCCGCCGCGGCGTGGCTGCCGTCACGAGCCACGGGAGGCTGCCGTGGCTGACCCGGCGGCGGCCAGGCGGCCGACTTCCGCGGTTGCCGTCGTGGGGCTGGCTTGCCGTTACCCCGACGCCGACGACGCGCCCGAACTGCTCGATGTCGTCCTCAGCGGGCGCCGATCGTTCCGCCGGATCCCGCCCGTCCGGATCGACCTGGCCGACTACTACCAGCCCGATCGCACGATCTCCGACGCTACCTACAGCACCAGGGCCGCGCTGATCTCGGACTGGCGGTTCGACCGCAGGACGTTCGGGATCGACCAGGCGGGCTATATCTCGGCCGATCCGGCCCTCTGGCTCGCGCTGGAGACGACTGCCCGCGCCCTGGCCGGAGCCGGGCTGACCAGCGGGACAGGCATCGACCGGGACCGGACCGGCGTGATCATCGGCAACTCCCTCGGCGGGGACATCTCCCGCGCCCGTGCGCTCCGGGTGCGCTGGCCATTTGTCCGGCGTGTCCTGACGGATGCACTTACCTCGGAGGTGCCGCCAGGCCAGGCCGGAGCAATCCTGGCGCAGGCCGAGCGGCGGTACCTGGCTCCGTTCCCCACGATCGGGGCGGACACGCTGGCTCGCAGCTCTCCTGGCGGTATCGCGGCCGCGATCAGCGGCTATTTCGGCTTCCGCGGCGCCAGCCACGCGGTGGACAGCGCCTGCACGTCGTCTCTGCAAGCCGTCGCGTCGGCGTGCAGCGCCCTGACCGCGGGTGACCTGGATGCGGTGATCGCGGGCGGCGTCGATATCAGCCTGGATCCGCTCGAGCTCATCGGGCTGGCCAAGGCCGGCGTTCTGGCCACCGGCGACGTCCGCATCTATGACGAGACGCCTACCGGCTTCCTGCCCGCCGAGGGCTGCGGCATGGTCGTGCTGATGCGCTCCGCCGATGCGCGTACGGCCGGCCTGCCGGTGTATGCGGAGATCGTGGGCTGGGGTGCCTCCGCGGCCGGCGGTCCCGGCGATGCCGAAGCCGGGGCGAGCAGCCAGTTGCTGGCCATGCGGCGTGCCTACGAACGTGCGCAGGTGGATCCGTGCGACGTCCAGTTCTTTGAGGGGAACGGGGCCAGCACCAAGGAAGACGACGAGGCGGAGCTGGTCGCGCTCGAGGCACTGAGGTCCGGCGCCAAGAAAAGGGCCGCCCTCGGGTCGGTCAAGGCCAACATCGGGAACGCGCGTGCGGCCGCAGGTGCGGCCAGCCTGATCAAGAGCGTGCTGACACTGACGACAGGAGTGCTCCCTCCCACGACCGGCGTCGGCCACCCGCATGCCCTGATCAACGGCGGCACGGCGCGGCTCAGCATGCCGCAGGCCGCCAGGGAATGGCCCGCGGGAACCCGGATCGCCTCCGTCAGCGCTCTCGACTCGGCCGGCGCCAACGTGCACCTGGTGCTGCGCGCCGAGCCTGCCGCTCCTGCCCGGCATGAGCGCTGGTCGCGCTCGCGGGCCGTACCCGGCCGGACGCTGGAAGGCGACGACGGGATCAGCCCGCTGCTGATGTCGGCCGCCTCCGATCCCGTGCCCTACCTGCTACAGGCAAAGGACCGGTTCGTGCTCGCGTCCGCGCTGTCCAGGATCGCGAGCATCGGCCGCTGGCTCTCCGACGCCGAGCTGCAGGACCTCGCCTGCCTGCTCGGGCGTGAGCCCGACCAGCAGGGCACGTGCCGGGTCGCGCTAGTAGCGAGAGGACAAGATCAGCTCGCCGCGCGAGCCAGGGAAGCCGCGGCCCTGCTACCCAGCCTGACCGAGGGCCTGCTGACCGTGCGGCCCGGCATCTTCGCCGCTGACAAGGGTGACGGGCGGATCACGCTGCTGCTGTCCGGTGACAGCACAGAGTCATCAGCATCGCTAACCGAGTCGGTCACCGGGTGCCTGGCCACGCTCCGCTGGCTTGAGTCGCTCGACGTGCAGGCGACCGGCGCGGTCGGTCACGGACTCGGCGCGCTAGCGGGCCTGGCCTGGGCGGGGGTTCTGGGCGAGGGCGACGTGGCCGAGATCGCCAGCCTGCGCGCCCAGTTCCTCGATCGCTCCGCCGCCGGAGGCGATGCGGCCGGGACCTCGGGGGCGGCGGGTGCTGGCGAGGCCTCGCCGAGCGCGCCCGACCCAGCGCAGGGCCCGTTCACCGCCGAGGGCGACCCGGCTGGGCAGGGTCGCACCGGCAACGCGGCACTTCGTGCCGCCATCGCCGAAAAGTTCCGTCTCGGCCCGCCCCGGCGGCGTCTCATCTCGACGCTGTACGGTGACCAGGTCATGTCGGTCGATGATGCGATCGACCTCATCTGCAGTGGATTCAGCGGAGCCACCAAGATCGCCGAGGCCGTGAGCAGTGGCGCCATTGGGGCGACCCTGCTGATCGAGACCGGGCCGGGGACCGCTCTCAGCACCATCGCGGCCGACGTAACACGCGTCCCTGCGGTCAGCCTCGAGGCGGGCCTGATCGATCCCGACGGCCGGATGGCCGTGGCCGCCGCGCTGTTCGCCGCCGGAGCGGTCGGCCAGCCGCGCGCCTTGTTCGCTGGCTGGCCCTCGCGGCCGATCGACATCTGGCGCGAACACACATTCATTACTAGCCCGTGCGAGCGGCGGCCGCCGCTGCCGGCTACGCCACCGCCCGCCCCGGCGGCGCCCAAGCACGCCCACTCGGGCCAGCCCGCGGCCAGCGCCCAACCTGGCGCCTCCGCGACCTCGATCCAGCCGGACGACTCGGCCTCCACAGCCGGTCTGACCGCCCAGGCGC
>JASHUE010000178.1:0-4433 GCA_030040195.1 Streptosporangiaceae bacterium
GGCGGGCGGCGGGCGTCCGCCTGGACACTCGCCGGCTTCCAACGGCAGCCCGGCCGGAGGCGATGTCGGTCGCCCGCCGGGACCCGCCGGCCAGAGGGGGCAGCCGGGCCAGCCGGTGTCTGCCCAGAACGGCCGGGCCGCGCCGGGAACCGGTCCTGCTTCGGCCCCGCACTACGACGAGAGCGATCCCGTGGTGAACATCGAACGGCAGGCGCTCAAGCTCGCGGTCCAGCGGCCGGCTCTCTGCGGCCCCGGCTTCGACGAACTCAGCGCCGACATATTCACGGCCCCCGCCCACGCGGCCGTGCGTGACCTGATCGCTGCCTGCGGGGGAGTGACCGCGGTCCGGTCGGCGCGCGAGTGGGCCGAGCAGTTGCGCGTGGCGGCGCCGGATGACAACGCCCGCGACTTTGTCACCCGGCTCGCCGTCGAACCGCTTGAGGCGCCTGGCCTGTCGGCCGAGCCGGATGCGCGGTACGCCGAGGCGGTTCTGGCCAGGGTCGAGGAGCTGGCGGTGAGCCGCGAGATTGCCGAGACGAAGCGGCGCCTGCAGCGGCTCAGCCCGGTGACAGAGCCGGACTACAACCGGATGTTCGGTGACCTCGTGGCCCTTGAGCAGCGCAAGAAGGTCCTGTCCGAGCGGGCAGCCGGCGCACTCTAGGCACACGAGAGCACTAAAGCGCTACTAACGTTTTGGTGACAATATTGAGTCCGCTGATCGGCTGCATCCTGACGCACACTGGTCTGCATGAGCCTTACGGCCGCTCATCCCGTTGACCAGGTCGCTGATCTCGTCGCTCAGGCGCGAGACCGCGGCGCAATCTCGATGGCCGAGCTGACCGCGGCGTTTGAGCGCTGCGATCTGTCCGCCGATGCCGTGGACGCAGTCCTGAAGCTGCTTGCGGATGAGGGTGTCGACGTCGTCGATACCCAGCCAGACCCCGAGGAGCTGCTGCCGCGGGCCGCCCAGGCCGAGGCCAGGCGAGCGGTCACCGGTGATCTTGTCCGGATCTACCTACGCGAGATCGGCCGGGTGCCGCTGCTCACCGCTCACGAGGAAGTCGAGCTGGCCAAGTCGATTGAGGCTGGGCTGTTCGCCGACGAGATGATTCAGGCGGGTGTTCGGGCCGACGGCAAGGGGCCGCAACTCGGCGACCTCATGCTGGTGTCGGCTGACGGCGCGCGGGCCAAGCAGCGGCTGATCGAGGCGAACCTGCGGCTCGTGGTCTCGATTGCCAAGCGCTATATCGGCCGCGGGCTTGTCTTCCTCGACCTGATCCAGGAGGGGAACCTGGGCCTCATCCGCGCGGTCGAGAAGTTCGACTACACCAAGGGCTACAAGTTCTCCACGTACGCCACGTGGTGGATCCGGCAGGCGATCACCCGCGCGATCGCCGACCAGGCCAGGACCATCCGGATTCCCGTCCACATGGTGGAGACCATCAACAAGATGGCCCGCATCCAGCGCCAGCTGCACCAGGACCTGGGCCGTGAGGCAACGCCCGAGGAAATCGCGGCCGAGATGGGCATGCACCCCGACCGCGTAGCCGAGATCCAGCGAATTGCGCAGGAGCCGGTATCGCTGCAGTCGCCGATCGGCGAGGAAGACTCTGATCTTGGTGACTTCATCGAGGACGCCGATGCGGTCGTTCCGATGGAGGCGGCGGCGTTCATCATGCTCCAGGACCAGCTGGAGCAGGTGCTCGACAACCTCAGCGTCCGTGAGCAGCGCATCATTCAGCTGCGCTTCGGGCTGACCGACGGTCATCCGCGGACTCTCGAGGAGGTGGGCAGGGAGTTCGGCGTCACCAGGGAGCGAATCCGCCAGATCGAGTCGAAGACTCTGGCCAAGCTCCGGCACCCGAGCCGTGCCCAGATGCTGCGGGAGTACCTGGCCTAGCCGACCGCGCATTTGCCGGCAGGCGAGCCCGCGGATCGCGCGGCGCCGCTCACTACCGTGCCGGCCAGCCCCGCTGCGGAGGCTGACCCGTGCTCTTGGACTGGCCCTGGTGGCTGTTGCTGGTGGTCGCGCCCACCGGCCGCTCCTTGCCGGATTCGGGGCCGTTGCCGACCGAGCCGCCGTGACCGTCACGGTGCTTGAGCATCGGGATGTGGTCGCCGGCCTTGTGCATCGCGGAGGATGCGAGCTTCGGCGCGTTGTCGGCGACCTTCTGCCCGGCCGTGCTGAGGAGCGAACTGGCCTGGGTCGTCGCGGTGCTGGTTGCCTGCTGGACGGCCGGGTGTTCCCTGGCCTGCTTGACGAACTGGACGATCTGGTCGTACCGCTCGCGGCCGGCGCGCGTTCCGGCCACGAATCCGGCGGCCAGGCCGGCGACGAAACTGATTCGATACAGACGCATTGGAACCTCTCCCGTGAAGCCATCAAGCGCGCTCTACAGCTTCCCCGTGCATTCCCCGTTATGCGCGCACGGCTGACCCAGCAGGTCATGCCCAGCCGCGGAGCCGGTTAAGCGCAGCATGATCGGGCCCGCTCCGCATACCCCCGCAGGTGCGCTACCCTTATGCCCGCGGCGCTGATCACCAGGTCGGACCGGCCTGGCCCAGGGTCGTGCGGTCCCGCGTAGCTCAATCGGCAGAGCGTCCGGCTGTTAACCGGTAGGTTATAGGTTCGAGTCCTATCGCGGGAGCAATGTGATATTGCCCGACATCGAGGACAGGCGTCGGCACCACGCCACGACTCGGGATGTCCGCCTCTGTGAGCTGCTAGCGCGGGTCTGCCAGTAACTCCGCGCCCGTGGTGGTGGATGAGCTGGCCCCGCCCTCATCGGCGGTAGGTATGAAGCGGCCCGGCACGGGGTTTCCCCCGGCCGGGCCGCTTCGTTCTGGCCAATCCTGGCTATGCCGGGACGCGCCTCGTTCCCCGCAGCTAACCCATCATCGGGGGCGTCACTCCCGCCAGGTCCGCCCTGGTTACCCGGACCATGACCAGGGTGATGATCAGCCCGAGCACCGCGATGCCGGCGGACACCTCGAAGCCGCGCGAGAATCCGGTCGCCAGCGCGTGATCCGTGATCGCCTGCTGTGCCTGGGCCAGCTGGGCGTGCGTGGGAACAACCGCGTGCCCAGCCGCGGCGGCCTTCGCAGCGGCCGCCTTGGCGGCGGCGGCCGAGCTTCGGGCGGTGCTGGCGACGACCGTCCACGCGACCGTGCCGAGGAGGGCCAAGCCGATCGATCCGCCGACCTGCTGGCCGGTGTTGACCAGGCTGGAGGCCAGGCCTGCCTCCCGGTCCTGCACCTTGGACAGCGCGACCAGCATCAGCGGCATGAACAGCATGCCCAGGCCCGCCCCGGTGAGCAGCGACGGGCCGAGCAGGCTGCCCGCGTAGGTGCTGTGCACGTCGATCCGCGACAGCCAGAACATGCCGACGGCCGAGATCGTGGACCCGGCGATCAGCAGCGGCTTGGCCCCGATGCGGGCGATGAGCTGCGAGCTGACTCCGGCCATCGCCATGATGATCCCCACCATCGGCAGGTAAGCCACGCCGGTTTTCAGCGCGCTCCAGCCCCAGACGGTCTCGATGAAGATCGTCAGGAAGAAGAAGAGTCCGAACATCGAGGTGCCGACGCACAGCATGACCAGGTTCGCGGCCGACCGGTCCCGGTTCCTGAAGATACGCAGCGGCATCAGGGCATGCTTACTGCGCGACTCGATCAGCACGAACGTGCCGAGCAGGACGACCGCCGCCACCAGCGACGCGATTACCTTCGGGTCACTCCAGTGCGACCCGCCGCTCCCGGTTGCCGCGGCGCTGGACAGGCCGTAGACGAGCGCGGCCAGTCCGGCGGTGCCGGTGATCGCCCCTGGCAGGTCGAACCGGCCCGGATGGCGCTGCGACTCGGCCAGCACCCGAGGTGCCATCAGCGCGGCGACGATGGCGATCGGCACGTTCACGAAGAACACCCAGCGCCAGGACAGGTACGTGGTGAGGATCCCGCCCGCCAGCAGGCCGACCGCGGCTCCGCCGATACTCATCGCGGCGTAGACGCCCATTGCCCGGTTCCGCTCTCGACCCTCAGGGAACGTGGTGGTAACCAGCGACAGCGCGGTGGGGGCGACGATGGCACCGCCAACACCCTGGATGGCCCGGCAGGTCAGCAGCCAGGCTGTGCTGGTCGCGAAGCCGCCAAGCAGGGAGGCCGTCGCGAACAGGATGACGCCCGCGATGAAGACCCGGCGCCGGCCGAGGATGTCGCCCGCCCGCCCGCCGAGCAGCAGGAACCCGCCGAACGTCAGGGCGTAGGCGTTCACGACCCACTCCAGGCCGGAACCGGAGAAGCCGAGGGCGGCCTGGATGTGCCGGAGCGCGACGTTCACGATAGTGGCGTCGAGCACGACCATCAGCTGCGCCGCGGCGATGACCACGAGGGCAAGGCCAAGGTGGCGGCGGGCCGACGGGGCGGTAGCGGCGCCG
>JASHUE010000179.1:0-10288 GCA_030040195.1 Streptosporangiaceae bacterium
GCGGCCGCGCACAAGCGTCGGCCGGCCAGGTCGATTGCGCTGGCCGCCAAGGCCGCGGCCTCGGTCGGATCGCCGTAATAGAGCGGCACGAGCGCCTCCCTGGCCGCCACCCACGAGCGCAGCTGGCGGTCTCCGGTCTCGTCCGCCGCGGTCCTCGCCGTGCGGAAGAACGATCGGGCCAGCCGATGGTCGCCGACGTCCAGCATCGAGATTCCCGCCAGCCCGGAAAGCTGGCAGGCCAGCCGGCACAGCCTTTCGCCGAACTCCAGCGGCTGACGCTCCTCGCACATTCTCCGGACATCGCCGAGGTCCAGCAGGACGTCGCACAGCAGCCGGAGAGTCGGCACGGTCATGTACTGCCTGCCGTAGGCAGCCGCCGCATGCTCCCAGGTGTCAAGCATCGCAGCCGACACGGTCCCGCCCAGCAGCGCGTCGTCCATCCGCCGGCGGATCCGGTCCACCGCGCCGAGGAACCTGCCATCCATGCGGCCGCCGGCCTCAGTCATCTGCCTGATGAGCATCCGCCGCAGCTCATCGTCGTCCTCTTGGCCGACGTCCGGATCAGCGTTCGTGCCCGCGACGGGGATCGCCGCGAGTCGAGGCGCCAGCGGGCCGGAACGCCGCCGGATCGCCGGCGCGGGCAAGGCAGGCTCGGGCGCCGGGGGTGGGTCAGCCGGAGGCGGTCCGGTCAGATCCGCCGCTGATGCCCGCGTCGCGTCCGATCGTGCCGGCGGCTGCGGCCGGTGTGACTCGCCGCATAGGCATGCGCGCTCGAACCCAAGGTCAACGGGATCGGCTTGATAAGCGGCACACAGATAATGCAGGTATTCGGCGCCCGGCCGCTTCTGCCCGCTCTCATAGGCCGACAGCAGGGTCTCGCTGAAGCGGGGCACCCGCAGCCCGTCGGCCTCGTACCGCGCCCGCACCTGGGCGACCACATCCGCGAGGGCAATCCCCAGCGCCAGCCGATAGGCCCGGATCTTGCTGGTGCCGCACTGGCTCGAGATCAACGCGGCGATGTCGGCGGGCCGTGCGCCGAGAACCAACTCCCGCGCCCGGATGAGCCTGGCCATCGCGGCTTCCTGGCGCCCTCCGCCCGCGAAGACCAACCCAGGCGCCGCACCAGCCTCTTGCGCCCCGCCGCTCGCCGCAGCGAGAACCGCGCTCCGCTCCG
Source organism: Streptosporangiaceae bacterium (assembly GCA_030040195.1). Lineage (GTDB taxonomy): Bacteria > Actinomycetota > Actinomycetes > Streptosporangiales > Streptosporangiaceae > JAJYUU01. Next base: position 1,175 of record JASHUE010000179.1, read on the forward strand.
CTGACACGGGCTCCCCCCGTCACGTTTGGTGAATGCCCTCCGTCCCCGAGCGGATCGCGACTGCTAACACATTGTAACTTGAGCAACGCGGCTCGTTTAGCCTTATCGGCTGTCATTCCTCATTGGTACCGCCGACATCAGCGCTCGCTCCGGGGAAAGCCGGGCCTGGCTCATTAGTATCGGGCGCGTGACAGCGTCATTCCCTGCGCGCGATTTCGCCTTTTCTGTCGGCGGCCAGGCGAGCAGTACGCTGACGGCGGCGTGCGGCCGGGCGCCGGGGATCGCATGCAGGCTCGTCTGGGACTTTTCGCACGACAGCCGGGCTGCTGACATCACGACGGTCTACCTGGCCGGCCCGATCCGGCTCGCGCTGCGGATAGCGCTGGTCCTGATCATCGCGTTCCTGGTGCGGGCCGCCGCTGGCAGGCTCATCAACAAGCTGACCGAGCGGGCTGCCGCCAGCCACGATCGGCCTGACCGTGCGCACGCGGTGTTCCGCGAGCGCCGCAGTCAGCGGACGACCGCTATCGCCCTGCTACTCGGTAACGCGGCGTCGGTCACGATCTTCGCCATTGCCGGCCTGATCATCATCGGGGACCTCGGGCTGAACCTGGCCCCGGTGCTGGCCAGCGCGGGGGTGCTCGGGATCGCCATCGGCTTCGGCGCGCAGTTCATCGTGCAGGACTTCCTCGCCGGGATATTCATCCTGCTCGAAGACCAGTACGGCATCGGCGACGTCATCGACGTCAGCACCTCCACTGGCACCGTGAGCGGCACGGTCGAAGCGGTCAGCCTGCGAGTTACCCGGCTGCGCGACGTCAACGGCATTGTCTGGATCGTTCGCAACGGCATCATCAGCGAAGCCGGAAACGAGACTCACGGCTGGGCCCGCGCGGTGGTCGACGTTCCGCTGCCCTATGGCGTCCCGGTCGCGACCGCCAGGGCCGTGCTGGCGCGCACGGCCGAGCGAATGGCGCGCGAGCCGCGCTGGCGCAAGGAGATCCTCGACAAGCCCGAGGTCTTGGGAGTGGAGACAGTAGACCAGAACACGATCTTGATCCGGGTCGTGGCCCGCACGGCACCGCTTGCCAAGCCTGCGGTCACGCGCGAGCTCACTGAGAGGCTGATGGAGGCGCTCGGCGCCGAGCAGGAGCAGGCCATGGCCGTGCTGGCGACCTCGATCCCGCGCCAGTCGGGTCCGGCCGAGCAAGCCGCGCCGTCGGCACCTGCCAGGTCGGCGAGGCCAGCTCGGCAGCCAAGAGCGCGGGTGTCCAGGGAGCCCGGCGACCTTGCCGAGCCAACCGACCCCAGCCAGCCGACCGACCCCAGCACGGCAGCCGGAACTGACCTGGGCGGCGTGGGCCAGGCCCCCGAGCCGTAGTCCGTTCAGCCCGCCGGTGCGGTTAGGCTGGATCGGGTGACAAGCCAGACAGAGAGCCTGTTCGACCAGGTCGGCGGCGAGCCGACGTTCCGCCGGCTGGTACACCGGTTCTACCAGCTGGTCGCGGCCGACCCCGAGCTCAGGCCCGTCTATCCCAGCCGAGACCTCGGCCCGGCGGAAGAGCACCTCCGGCTGTTCCTGATCCAGTACTGGGGCGGGCCGTCCACCTACAACGAGCTGCGCGGGCATCCCAGGCTGCGGATGCGCCACGCGCGGTTCACGATCGGCGAGCGCGAGCGGGATCTCTGGCTCAAGCACATGCGCGCGGCGATGGACGAGCTGGCTCTTGATCCGGCGCAGGACGAGCAGCTCTGGGAGTACCTCCAGATGGCCGCGCACAGCCTGGTGAACCAGCCAACCGCGCGCGGCGGCGGGCCCGACCTGGGCTTGACGCCAGCCTGACCCGGGCCTTGCCGTCCCGACCTGGGCCTGACCCCAGACACGCTGTGTAGTTCTGTGCTCACTCCGTTTGCGGCGAGCAGGCCGTTCCTTGGATACTGTCACCACCCCGTTCCGTTCCGGCAGGGTCAGGTGGCTGTGGCACCCCGGTCCGCCCCGCAGCATCGAACAGCGCCGCCGCTGGAGGCTTGCATGACACAGGACTTCAGCTCCGTGGTCGGCGGCCTAGCTCCTGGGGAGCAGATCGCCGGCTATCAGATCGAAGCACCGATCGGGCGTGGCGGCATGGCCGTGGTGTACCGGGCGCTTGATCTGCGGCTGGGCCGCCAGGTCGCGCTCAAGGTGCTGGCACCCCACCTTGGCGAGGACGAGGCGTTCCGGCAGCGGTTCATCCGCGAGTCGCGGGCCGCCGCCGGCGTTGATCACCCTCACATCATCCCGGTGTTCGAGGCCGGCGAGGCAGATGGCGTGCTGTTCATCGCGATGCGCTACGTCGCCGACGGCGACGTGCGCAAGCTGATCGACCGCGAGGGCAGGCTGAGCACCGAGCGGACCGCAGCGATCACAGCCCAGGTCGCGTCCGCGCTGGATGCCGCGCACGCTCGCGGACTCGTGCACCGGGACGTGAAGCCCGGCAACATACTTCTCGCCGAGAGCGACGCCAACGGCGCAGATCACGTCTACCTGTCCGACTTCGGGCTGAGCAAGCACTCGCTGGCAGCCTCGACACTGACCGCGACCGGCCAGTTCATGGGAACGCTGGACTACGTCTCGCCTGAGCAGATCCAAGGGCACCCGGCGGACGGTCGCGCTGACCAGTACGCCCTCGCCTGCACGGCGGTGGAGATGCTGTCGGGGAGCCCACCGTTCCGCCGGGACGAGAGCATGGCACTGCTGTGGGCGCAGCTGGAAGCTCCCCCGCCGCCGCTGACCGAGCGCCGGCCCGACCTGCCGCCCGCGGTCGACGCAGTCATCCAGAGGGCGCTGGCCAAGTCGCCGGGCGACCGCTATCCAACGTGCACGGGGTTCGCCTCGGCGCTGCGAGTTGCCTGCGACGCCGGCCCGGCGGGCGTGCGGGCACCTAGGGCCAACTTCGCGAGGACACCGCCGGTGGCGGCCGCCCCGACGGGTCTCGACCGGCCAGGGGCCGACCCCGTTCCGGTAACGAATCCGCAGTGGCATCCGGGCGCTAACCCGCGGCCGCCGACCGAGCCGGTCGTCGCCTCGCCTCCACCTGCCATCCGCTGGAACGCTGAAGGCAACGGAACGGGCTTGCCTCCGGCCGACCGTGGCACGCCGGGTGGCCGTCCGGCCAGGCCTGCGCTCCCGCAGCCGCGTGACTACCGGCCTGCCCCGCGTCCGCGGAAGTCCCGTGGCGTCGGCGGCAAGGTCGCAGCCTGCCTCATCGGCGTCGCCGTGATCGGGGTGCTCGCCGGCTTCGGCTACAAGCTGCTGCATCACAGCCCCGCCGCCAACCGTCCCGCAACACAGTCGACCACCGGCGCGGCGGCACTACCGCAGGATCCGGCTGCGGTCGTGCGCGCCTATTTCGCGGCCATCAACCAGCACCGGTTCCTGGAGGCATGGCAGCTAGTCGGGGGAGGCACCAGCGGCTCGTCGAACGGGACGGCGTATCCGCAATTCAGGGCCGGGTACGTCGGCACGCTGCGAGACAAGCTGACGATCATTTCGATCAACGGCGACGAGGTGACCGCGCGCCTGCGAGCACTGCAGGACGACGGGGTCGTCAAGATCTATCAGGGCACCTACACGGTGATCGGGGGCATCATTACCGCCTCGGACGTGCATCTGATCAGCGTCAGTTGAGCCGCCATCCGGATACCGCGTCCTGATGCGTTCACTGGCCCGGTCATGGAGCGGCTGCCCGCAGCCTCACATCTTGATGCGCTTGTTCGCCGGATCGTAGAACGGCCGGAGCGAGAGCCGCGCCGGGACGATCTGATCCCCGATCTGCACGGTCCAGGACCCGGCGTCGAGCCAGGCTTGGTCGATCGGCTCACCGGTGGACTCGATCATCGCCAGCCCGACCGAGCCGCCTAGGGTCCAGCCGTAGGACGCCGCGCGGACGTAACCGGCCGGGGCCCCGTCGCGCCTGACGATCTCGGCGTGGAACATCAGCGGCTCGGCATCGGCGAGCAACACCTGGACCAGGCGCTTGCTCAGCTTGCCCGCTGCCTTTTGGGCCGCCACCGCGTCCCGGCCGATGAAGCCGCCCGGCTTGTCCAGCGCCACCGCGAACCCGAGGCCGGCCTCGAGCACGGTGTCGGTGTTGTCGATGTCGTGCCCGTAGTCCCGGTAGCCCTTCTCCATCCTCAGGCTCGACAGCGCCTTCAGCCCTGCGTGCCGCAGGCCGACCCGCCGACCCGCCTCCACCAGCCGGTCGTAGACGTGAAGCGCCTGCTCGGCCGGGATGTGCAGCTCGTAGCCGAGCTCGCCGAGGTAGGTGATCCTGATGCACAGCACGCGGGCAAACCCAATGTCGATGTACCGCGCGGACCGGAAACCGAACGCGTCATCGCTGACGTCGGCGCTGGTGACCGCGGCCAGCAATTCGCGCGACCGCGGCCCCTGGACGTTGATCTGACCATAGGCCGACGTGACGTCCGCGGCGAAGGCTCGCGCGTCTGATTCGGCGAAGTGACGGCGCATCCAGCTCAGGGCGTGCCGGTGGGCGGTGTCGGAGGCCACCACGTAGAAGTCGTCGTCGGCGAGCTTGGTCACCGTGAGGTCGGCCTCCAGCTTGCCGCATTCGTTGAGCCACTGGGTGTAGGTGATCATGCCGGGCTCGCCGTTGACGGCGTTGGCCGACAGCCGGTCAAGCTCGCGGCCCGCGTCGCGGCCCTGGACCGCGAACTTCGCCATGAACGACATGTCCATGAGGATCACGCCCTCCCGGCAGGCGTGATGCTCGGCCTCCCAGTTGGCGTACCAGTCCCGACGCCCCCAGGACAGCTCGCCCGCATCCGGTGCCGTGCCGGCCGGAATCGAGCCTTCTGGCGCGTACCAATCGGCGCCCTCCCAGCCGCTGACGTCCCTGAAGAACGCGCGCTGGCCAACCAGCCGGTCGTGGATCGGCGAAAGCTTCGCGCCCCGCGCGGTCCGCATCGACCGGCCCGGGTAGTGGGTGGCGTAGACCATGCCCAGCGACTCGACGGTCCGCGTCGCCCGGTACTCGGGGGTGGCCTGGTAGGGGTGCAGCCGGTCGATGTTCATGCCGGTGATGTCCATGTCCGGCCGGCCCGTGGTGATCCAGTGCGCCATCAGCCGGCCGATGCCTCCGCCGGTCAGGATCCCGATCGAGTTCAGGCCGGCGGCGACGAAGTAGTTCCGCAGCTCGGGTGCCTCGCCGATCACCGGAGCCAGGTCGGGGGTGAAGCTTTCCGGGCCGCAGAAGAATTTGCGGATCCCGACCTGGCTGGAGATCGGGATCCTGGACATGGTCTTCTCCAGGAACGGGCTCATCCGGTCCCAGTCCGGCGGCAGCTCACCGAAGGAGAAGTCCTGCGGGATGCCCTCGACCCGCCATGGGGCGCACACCGGCTCGAACATGCCAAGCATCAGCCCGCCGCCCTCCTCGCGGAAGTAGCCGTAGTTGGCCGGGTCCTCCAGCACCGGCCAGTCCCGGTTCACCTCGGCGATCGGCTCGGTCAGCAGGTAGTAGTGCTCGGCTGCCTGCAGCGGGATGCTGACCCCGGCCAGCTCCCCGAGCTGACGGGCCCACATGCCCGCGCAGTTGACCACGTACTCGGCCTCGATGTCGCCTTGGGCGGTCCGAACCCCGGCCACGGCGCCGTTCCTGCGCAGGAACCCGGTGACGGGGACGCCCTCGATGATCTTCGCGCCTTGCTGCCGCGCGCCCCTGGCCAGCGACATGGTGACGTCGACGGGGTTCACCCGGCCATCGGCCGGGATGTAGAAGCCGGCCAGCACGTCGTCGGTCCGTGCCAGCGGCCACAGGTCGGCGACCTCACGGGCGGAGATCTCGTGCACCTCCACGCCGCAGTGCCGGTTGAAGGCCGCGACGCGCCGGTACTCCTCCAGCCGGCCCCGTTCGATGGCGAGCTCGATCAGGCCGACCTGACGCATGCCGGTCGCCAGCCCGGTCTCGTCCTCCAGCCGCAGGTACAGGTCGCGGGTGTACTTGCGCAACTCGGTCGAGGTCTCGGAGGTGGAGCCGAAAGTCGCCATCAGGCCGGCCGCGTGCCAGGTCGTCCCCGACGTGAGCCGGTCCCGTTCCAGCAGTACGACGTCCTTCCAGCCCAGATGAGCCAGGTGGTAGGTGATCGAGGTGCCGATGATGCCACCGCCGACCACGACGACTCGCGCGCGCTGGGGCAGGTCCGTGGCACGCCGCGGCGACGCCGCAGCTAGCGCTGGGCTAACGGATGACGAGTCGTCGGTGGTCATGCAGGTACGGCTCCGATCGGCAGTGGTGCAGCGCCGGATTTGCGCTCACTGGAGCATATGCGGAGCAAGCAGCTGGCGATCAGGTTAGAAACGGCTTGCGCCCTCGGGATGTTAAGGGGCAATAATCTGCGGGAACCACAACGCGACTCGCTGCTACCAACCGGTCGTGGGAAAGCCTTCAACTGACTCCGCCGCGGGCCGACCACCACAGGTCAGGCTTGCATGGCCCGCTGCCCAGGTGGCAGATCCGCCGACTGTACTCGGCCGAGGGCTCGACGAGGTCGCGCTCCTGCGGAGCGTCGCCGACGGCGATCAGGCCGCGATGACCGAGTTCTACCGGTTGCACAGCCAAGCAGTACTCGCCCACATTGCGCTCGTCGTGAGCGACAGCACCCTGGCCGAGGAGATATTCCAGGACACCATGCTGGCCGTCTGGCGCAGCGCCGGGTCCTTCCGCGGCGAGTCCAGGGCCAGAACCTGGGTCATCGCCATCGCGAGGCGCAAGGCGCGCGACCGACTACGGCGTCGGCGGCTGTGGCTGGTGCATGACGCGGAACTCGTCGATCAGCCGAGCGCCGGCCCTGGGCCGGAGGCTCTTGCGCTGAAGCGCGCCGAGGTAAGCGAGGTCGCCGGGGCGATCGCCGGCCTCGGGCGAGCGCATCGCGAGGTGCTGGGGCTGGCTTTCGGTGCCGGGCTCAGCCTGGCGGAGGTCGCCGAGGTGCTCCAGATACCGGTTGGCACGGTGAAGAGCCGCCTGACCAGGGCACGCGCCGCCCTCGTCCGGACGCTAAACGAAAACGGGGAGAAGGGATAAGCGTGACGTCGCAACACATGGATCTTGGGGACATGCTCGCCGAGATCAACGGCGAGGAGGATGGCGCGCGGGCGCACCTTGCGGCCTGCGCAGACTGCCGGGCCGAGACTGACGGCTGGGCCGCCGTCGCCGACGGAGTCAGCTTCCTGGCCGCCAGCATCCGGGTCCCGACACGGGCGATCCCGGAGTCTGCGCCCGCTGCACGGCGCCGCCGACGGGCGCCAGGTCGGCGAACGCTAATAGCGGCCGTGTCTGCAGCTGCTCTCGTAGCCTCCGTGCTCGTCATCGTGCTGCCCGGCCAAAGCCGGCTGACCAGGCCGGTGCACACCCGCTGGCAGGCGGCCCGCGCGCTCCCGCAGCATCCCGTCACCGCGACGCCTGCGGCCGCAGATACCTGGCGGCTGGCCAGCTACCTGGTCACCGGCTGGCAGCGGAGCACCGAGGGGTTGTCCGCCGTCTACCTGACCTGTCCGGCGGCTGGGACTTGCTACGTCATCGGCGACAGCACCACGTCGGCCAGCGGCGTCCCGGACTTGAACACCCTCTATGTCTCTACCACCGAAGGCATCTCCTGGAGCGCCCTGCGAGTGCCGTCCGGGCTGAGCTTCACCACCCCGCTGTCCTGCGCCACGGTGACCGACTGCGCAACGGGAGGGATCTACTTCGGCCAGCCGGTGTTCGCCGACACCTCCGACGGCGGGCACTCCTGGACCATCGACGCGCTGCCTGCCGGCAGCGGCACGATCTTCCAGCTCGGCTGCCCGACGGCGTCGACCTGCAGCGGGCTGCTGGCAACGGAGATCGCGCCCGGGCCGGGGTGGCTCCCAGGATGGTTCGACTACGGGGGAGTGACGTTCCTGCGCACAACCGACGCGGGTCGGCAGTTTGCCATCTCGAAGTTCCCGGCCGGGCAGGTGATGCAGACGCTCAGCTGCCCGACCGCGAGCGACTGTGTCGCGATCGGCGTCAGTACCGCTGATGTCGGATATAACAAAATCCCTGGGCGCGGAGGGTTCGTCGAGATCACAACGGACGGCGGTGCCACCTGGACGCCTGGCCGCCTGGCCGCCGACTTCAGTCCCGGATTCGCCCCGCAGTTGGATTGTCCCGATACCCGTCACTGTTTCATGAACGGATCCACGAACCTGCGTCAGCAGAACGCCTTCGCGGCGTCGGCCGATGGCGGCCGCACCTGGACGCAACGGCAGCTGCCGCAGGATCTGCCGGGAGCGGAGCCGAGTGCCTTCTCTTGTCCGACCGACTCGACCTGCTATGTGACCGGCGAATACAGCAGAGGCGGCAACGCGGGCGGCGCGATGCTGCTGGCTACCAGCAACGGCGGCGCGAACTGGCGGCCGGCCAAAGTACCGGCCGGGTGGTGGGCTAATGGATTCCCGGAAATTGGACCCATCCAGTGCCCGCAGGTCGATATGTGCGTAGCGCTCGGCGCGAGTTTCCAGGGCACTAGTTCGACGCCGATCTTCATCCTCGGAAGCGCGCCCTAGGTAAGCAAGACCGCGGGGAACGCGGGTGTCCTGGGTCCGAGGGGATCACCCCCGAACTCCGCGGCCGGCGCCCGTGTCGCTAGTCCCTGGTCAGCTTCCGATAGGTGACCCGGTGCGGCCTGGCCGCCTCGGCGCCGAGCCGCTCGATCTTGTTCTTCTCGTATGACTCGAAGTTGCCCTCGAACCAGAACCAGCTCGCCCCGCCCTCCCAGGCCAGGATGTGGGTCGCGATCCGGTCCAGGAACCATCGGTCGTGGCTGGTGATCACGGCGCAGCCGGGGAACTCCAGCAGGGCGTTCTCCAGCGACGACAGGGTCTCCACGTCCAGGTCGTTGGTCGGTTCGTCCAGCAGCAGCAGATTGCCGCCCTGCTTGAGCGTCTGCGCCAGGTTCACCCGGTTGCGCTCGCCGCCGGACAGGACTCCGGCCGGCTTTTGCTGGTCGCCGCCCTTGAAGCCGAACGCCGCGACGTAAGCCCGGCTCGGGATCTCGGTCTTCCCGGCCGTGATGTAGCTCTCGCCGTCTGAG
>JASHUE010000180.1:0-5721 GCA_030040195.1 Streptosporangiaceae bacterium
GAAGAAGATCAGCATCAGGATGCCGTGCATCGTGAACAGCTCGTTGTATTGCTGGTCAGACACGATGTGGTTGTCGGGACCTAGCAGCTGGGCCCGGATAACCATCGCCATAGCCCCGGCCACGAGGAAGAAGCTGAATGAAGTGATCAGGTACAGGTGCCCGATCACCTTGTGGTCGGTTGACGACAGCCAATCCGCCAGGACGCTACCTCTCCGGTCAGCTCGCTGCCCGGAGGAGACAACCCCGGCGCTGCTCAGGGAGCCGGCGCGGTCCGGCTCGGCTGAGTCGAAGGCCGTCACCACTCAGCCACCGCGCCCCGCACGGTCAACCAGCGACTGGTGGACGAAGATCGGGCAGCCTGACATCACGAAGGCGGCTGCGCTCGCGAGGTCAAGCCCTGAGGGCGAGCCGGGGCGCCCGGTGCTGCCGGCCGGTGGCCAGGACTCCGCGATCAGCCCATGGGCTCCTGGCCGCAGGACCAGGAGAGCTCCGGCCGGCGGCTCAGCCGCGGGGCCCGGAGGAAAGCACCAGGACCAAGGGGTCCCGGCCACGTCAAAGTGCAGTTCCCGGCAGCCTGCACTTGCCGGACACCAGGACACCCGGACGAGCGTGGCGGGCAGCAACCCTGGCACTGGAGGCGCCGCTGTCCTGGTCAGCTCCGCGAGCCTTGACCGGTAGCGCTCGTCGCACGGCATCGACATCCGACCTTTCTGGCTTACGAGAGCCGACATGGCTAGCACAGCCATAAATGTTTAGCTCAAGACTAAACGTAGCCTGGCAGGACGGCCGCCGGAAGGTCAAGTTGCAGCCTAAACTTGCAGCTGTGGACGTGACCCTCTCCAAACGCGGTAGTTACGCGGCGGCCGCCGCGATCTGCCTTGCGCGCGCGTTCGCGAGCCACAGGCCGAAGAAACTGCGCGAGATCGCGGCGGAGATGGACATCCCGCGTACGTATGTGTCCCAGATCGTCGGCGACCTGGTGCATGCCGGAATCGCGGTGTCCGCTTTCGGGCGGGACGGCGGCTACCGGCTGTCCCGGTCACCCGACCTGATCAGCGTGGCCGAGGTGATAGAAGCGGCCGAGGGACCGCTTGCCTCGCAGCGTTGTGCCCTCGGCGACGGGCCGTGCCGCTGGCATGACGTCTGCCCCCTGCACGAGACGATGACGAGGGCCACCGCCTCCCTGCGGCAGGTATTGGGCTCGACCACGCTGGCTGTGCTGGCAGAACGGGACGCGGCGATAGCGCGAGGAACCTATCCGGTGCCGGACGATGCGCACCCTCACCCGGCGGCGATCAAGGTGGGAGACTCGGTCCACGTGGAACTGCCGGCCGACGCCGTAGCCGCTCGGCTCAGCGCCGGCACGTCCTGGCTCACCGCCCAGGCCCAGGCATCCGACGCCGAAGAACTGACGATCAAAGTGAGGCCAGGCGGCCCTGGCTGGCTGGGTAAGACCGTCGCTGTCCACCTCGGCGAGCCGGAAACGAGTGCCGGTCGCCTTATCGTTCCCTTTATCTGGGAGGCGTCCGGAACTGGCGGACTCTTCACCAGGTTCGAGGGCCAGCTGCAGCTGGAGTCCCTGGATCCGGATCGGTCCGAGCTTCGCCTATCCGGGCTGTACCGGGCGCCGCAGGGCAGAGCTGGACAGGCGCTGACCGAAGCGCTGGTCAGCCGGCTGGCCCGGGCCAGCGTGCGATCGTTCCTGCGCCAGGTAGCGCGCGGACTCGAACAGGACTACACCAGCGCGCCTCCCGCGCCCTCCATCTCCCGGTCCTAGCGGACTCTCGCGGACCACGCGAACAACGCCGGCCTCGCGCACCCCGATCCGGCCGCGTCGGGAACAGGTCCGGTCCATGCGGTGCGCGCGAGCAAACTGTGACGAGGCGCGCGCATCGACTCTTCCGCCCGCTATCAGTGCTGTCTAGAATGCAGCCTTACGTGGGCGTTCGGAGGGTAATATGATGCGACTTCGGCGGGCGGGCTGCCTCCTCGTGGCGGCTCTGACGAGCATTGGGCTGGCAACGCCGGCAAGCGCTTCGGCGTCAGTTCGGACCACGGGGGATCGGGCCGCGAGCACGGCCACGGTGCGCCTGACGCTCACCGGCCTGAACCGCGCGGACCGGGACGTCGCGATACCCCAGGCGAGCCTCCTCAGCGAGTCGACCGGGGACACGTACCTCTACGGAGGCTCAGCGCTGGCCATCCCGCGTGGCACCTACCTGATCGCGGCCGAGGTTCCGACTTACACGGGCTCGACCGTAACCAGCCAGACGCTCGTATTCCGGACGGCAGCGATCGAGCGCCGCGAGACAATCAGGCTGGACGGACGCGACGGCAGGAAGTTGACGGTCACGCTGAGCGGGGCACAGGCGACCGTGAGCCAGCTATCGGCAGACGTCTGCATGTCCCAGGATCCCCATGGCCAGGAGATACTGCAGGGCGTTGCCTACGGCGGGCCCGGCGTCAGCATCTACGCGGTGCCGGCAAAGTCCTCCAACATTACGTTCGGCTACTCCGACATCCTCGTCTCCGCCACCGGCGCGTCGTACTACCTGATCGGATCGACCGCCGGCCAGATCCCCTCTCGCCTCGGGTACACACAGCGCGCATCGGGCCTGGCCAAGGTCACGACGGAACTGCGTAGCGGCGCGTACGGATCGAGCGAGTTCAACTGGACGATTCAGTCCGGCAGCCCTGATGGGTTTTGCGGGGCCGGCCAGAACCAGAACCTGTTGGGCGTGCAGAGCTGGGCAAGTTACGTCACGCCCGGTACCTGGACGACGACGGTGATCGCGTACTCGCAGGGCTCGAACGGGAATCTCGACCCGAACGCCTACCTTTATGGGACCGGCCGTTACCGCGCTGGCCGTTCCTACACCAATGTGTTCGGAGCCGCAGTCGTGGGCCCGGGGCCGGAATACCCGCAGACCTCCGACAACTACAACGACCCCGGCAGCAGGTACGCGCTGCTCTCCTACTCGCCGTCCCTGTTCGACAGTCCGGTGCTGACCGGCGGACAGGTCTGCTGCGACAGCAGCACCGTGACGCTGCGCCTCGGCAGCAAGGTCGTCGGGAAGAGAACCCTTCGCTCCAACGGCCTGTTCACCGCGTCGATCCGCCAGTCCGGCTGGTACACGCTGGATGTGACGGACAGTCGCTCGTTCCCCGGCGGCGGTGCGCCCGCATTGTCGCCGAAGGTGGCCGTCAGTTTCAGGTTCCACGCGTCGTCGACGCCGGCCGGTAACGGCGCGCAGCAGAACGCCCCACTGACCGATGCGCTCTGCTATGCGCTCGGCCTGAACAGCGCGAACCAGGCACCCGCGGGCGGCACCACGAAAGTGAACATCGCGGTCACGCGACCCAGCAACGTGGGCGTCCCGAGCCCGTTGTACCGGCTGAAGACCGTCCAGTTCTACGTGTCGTTCAACGGCGGATCGACCTGGCGGCGGCTGGCGCTGCGGCGGATTGGGAGCTACTGGCAGGCAACCATCGCCGACCCGGCGACCGGGTACGTCACGATCCGCTCGATCGTTACCGACGTCCACGGCGACCTGACCGAGCAGACGGTATACCGGGCGTACGCGGTAACCGGATGACCAATTGGCCGGGTGACCGGGCGGCCGGGCCCGGCCTGGTGAGGACCGCGAGGAGCGCGAGGAGCGCGCCACCAGGCCCACGATGATCGCGCTCGTCGCGGTGGCCTTGGCCCAGCCCGGGTTGTGGGCGAGGTGGCCGAGCCGCTTGATGGGCTGCTAGCACCGTCCGGCTTGCGCCGGGCGCGCGTCGCATGGCGACATCGGCGGTGCGTGCGTCATAGCCGCCAAATCGTCGGGTCAGGACTTGGCGAGAAAGCCGGAGGCCCGGCCGAAGTGAAGAGTCATGGCCGTGATCGCCGCCAGCCCGGCAGCAATGGCCAGCGGCAACCCGGCACCCTTATGCAGGTAGAGAGCCGCGCCACCGATCGCGCCGAGCAGCATCGCGAGCACGGCGGCAGTGCGTCGCCCGGACGCGGTGCCCTGACCGCCCGCCAGGGGCGAGTCGGCTGCCAGGCCGGTCAGCGTCAGGGTGAGGACCGTGGTCGTGACGTCCGGGAATGCCCAGGTGCCTGATCACCGAGTTCCTGATGCCCATGGCGAAGGCCAGGATCGCGATGACCGTGTACCGCGCCCAGCCGCTCGCGACGGAGGTCGCCAGGAACGCGACGATGGCGGCGGCGCCTACAAAGCCCGCTTCGCAGCAGATCGCGATCGCGAGCAGGCGGCTCCGGCCTGTCATCCGCCGCCGCAGCCTTCCGCCGGTAACTGCGCCTGCCAGGAACAGCAGGAGCGAGGTCAGGCTGGCCGTGACGGAGAACCCAGGCGCACCGGCGGCGGCAAAGCCCAACACGACTACGTTCCCTGTCATGTTCGCGGTGAAGACCCTGCCGAGCCCCAGGTAGGACACCGCGTCGACCACGCCGCTCAGCAAGGTCAGCGCGAGCAGGATGCGCAGGACCGCCAGCTGGCCCTGGTCGGCTCGCGGGGCCGCCGGTTGCGCTCTGGCCGACCTGTCTGCGGGCGGTCGGCTCGTCGGCGGCCCGTCGGCGGGCTGGTTTCCGGCGTCGGCCATCACGAGATCTTCTCACCGACCGGAACGGACGAGGCGCCGAACGGACCGCAAGAGCCCGCAGTGGCAGGGTTCCGACTGCTGCCGCGCCGTGACATGGCCGTATGCAGGCGCAGCCTCGCATACACGGCGAACGCACCGGGACGTCCAGACCCAGATCAGCCACTGCCTAGACGGCGCCCTTCGGGCTTAGCTGGAGCTGTTCACGAGTAGGCCGAAGACCGTCCCGGTGGGCTGCGCGACGAGGCTGAAGGCGTAGCACGTATTCGTGCTGGGGCAGGAGACCGCGACGATTGCCCGAACGTCAGCGGGGAGCTGCGCAGGCTGCCACGACTGTCCCTGATCCGCCGACAAAGCCAACACCCCCCGCAGAAGGGTGTATCCCGAACCCGATGGAGCGATTACCGCCCCGGATGCCCAGCATTCGGTGCTGGCCGGGCACGAGATGCCGGTCAGCCGCGCGTCGAGCCCGGTCGCAGCAACGTTGGTCCAGGTGGCGCCCCCATCGGTGGAACGCAGGACGGTGCTCTGCGTCGCTCTCCGGTGGGAGAACGCGAGGCAGTCAGTCGCGTCGGCACAGGACAACGTGGGCAGGATGGCGGTCCCGGGCGGCACGGTCGCCAGCGACCACGTTGCACCGCCGTCGGTGCTGTAGACGGCGGCCCCGCTGTCGACGGGTATCGCGCTGCCGTCTGGTGTCACGCTGTCGAACCCGGTCATGACGCATGTGCCACCGGACAGGCACTGCGCTCCGAGCATGGGCACGAACGACGCCGGGAGTGCGGCGTCCGACCAGCTCGCCCCGCCGTCGGAGGTCGTCAGCGCGACGGCGTACCCGCTGCCTTTATAACCGGATACCACCGCCAGGCAGTTTGTCACCGACAAGCAGTCGATCGTGTTGACCTTTGTGTTCGCCTTAAGCTCGGGGGGACCGGCGTGCGTGGACCATGTCTGGCCCCCGTCGGTGGTCTCGAGGAAGACAGGGTTGCCGGCGAGATTGAGGCCCAGCACGGCACAGGTATCGGCGCTGGCGCACGAGAAGCTCGCCACCACCCCGATCTCGGCCGGAAGGGTGATGGCGGTCCAGCTGACGCCGCCGTCGGTGGTGACCGCCA
>JASHUE010000181.1:0-16180 GCA_030040195.1 Streptosporangiaceae bacterium
GTTCAGGGCGAACAGCACGCCGCCGCCCGGCCCGTCCCCGTAGGCGCTGGCCAGGTAGACCCGCCCGCCGGCGACCTGCGGCTGAATCTCGAACTTGCCCTGCCCGCCGTTGAGCAGGTTCCTGTCGATCCAGATGGTCTTGCCGGTGCTGGCACTGAGCGCAAACGCGGCGGTCGACGTCTCCCCGTAGACGACCCCACCGACGACCGCGACACCATCGGGACCAGGACCGCTCTCCTCCGGCACGTTGACCTGGTACTCCCACTTCAGCTTCCCGGTCGCAAGTTCCACCGCATACACGTTCGAGAAGAGATCCTGAAAGTAGACGACGCCGCCGGTGACGATGGGCGCCGCGGCAATGGAGCCGTAACTGGGCCCGCTGTGCACGGCCGCGCCGGGCAGCCTGAATGTCCAGGCCTGCTGCAGCCTCGACACGTTAGCCGAGGTGATCACCGACCCGGCCGCGTCCCTGGTATTAGCCAGATCGCCGTTCGCATACGGCCACGATCCGGCCGGAGGTGCGGCCCTGAGATTCCTCACCGTGGCAGCCGGCGACGGGCCCGAACTGCACGCCGCCGCGAGCAGGCTGACTCCGGCCAGCGCGGCCAGGCTCCGACGGGTTCTTGCCATCCGCTTCGCGCTCATGATCCACCTAGCATTTCTGATCCGCCTGGCTTTTCGCCGCGGCCGCCATTGCCTTAAACTGATATCATTATGCTAAGAAGAAGATATCATAGATGTCAACGGGAGGCGGTGGCGGCAATGAGCGCACAGACACCAGTCGTTGTGGATCGCGCGGCCCTGAAGGCCCGCAAACCCGCGGGACGCCGCCACCGCGCAACCCGGGTCGCAATCGGGCATGCTGACCGATGAGCGACCGCAAGGGCATCCTGCTCCGCCTGGATCCAGCCGTCTATTACGCCGTGGCCAGGTGGGCCACCGATCAGATGCGCAGCACCAATGCCCAGATCGAGTTCCTGTTGCGGCGCGCGCTGTCCGAAGCAGGGCGGATGCCGGGGCGTGTCGGCGAGATGCGCAAGCCGGGCCGGCCGCCGCGCCCCGATAGCACCGAGGGCTGAGGACACGCCTGCCAGCCTTGCACGTTGCCAGGCTGCGAGCGGCGCCCCGCGCCGCCTGGCTGCTGCTTCGGTCAGCCTTCGCCCAGCAGGTCAGCCAGTTGCCGCGCGTTGACTTGCGCGTAATCGCTGTAGCAATTGTTAAACAGCACGTGCGTGGTATCCGCGGTATCGGCGAGCCCGCGAATCTTGGCTGCCCACTCGCTTAGCTCACCTTCGCTATAGCGGTACCCGAAGCGCTCGTGGATGTCCTTGCTCTCCCACTTGTCTGAGTGACCATGCAAGCGGACAACGGCCAGGTCCGCGGTCGCGGCCACCACCGGGGGAATCGAGCTTGGATAGCCCTGCGGCATGTCGACGCTCACGTACGGCAGCTGGTGATCGGCCAGGAACCGTAGCGTCTCCTCCTGGTTGTCGGGACTCATCCAGGTGCGGTTGCGGAACTCGATGCACACCTGGTCGGGTTGCGCGCGGCTGGCGCAGGACAGGATGTAGTCCTTGTTGGCCCGTGAGATGGGGAACCACTGCGGAAACTGGAAGAGCAGCGCGCCCAGCTTCCCGGCCTGACGTAGCGGCGACAGCCCGCTGAGGAAACGCTCCCACGCTTGGTCCGCGATCGCCTGGTCAACCTGGCGCAGGTAGACGGGATCCTTGCCTGCCTGCCTGGCGGCCTCGCGCAGATCAACTGGCAGCGCGCCAATGCGGGTCGGGTGCTGGGTAAGCAGGCTGAACGCCTTGACGTTAAAGGTGAACGTCTCGGGCGTGCGCTCGGCCCAGGCTGAGGCCGTCTGCTCGGCGGGCAGCGCGTAGTACGTGGCGTCGACCTCAACCAGCGGGAACTTGCTCGCATAGAACCGCAGGCGCCTGGCCGGATTGTCTGCCTCGGGCGGATACCAGCCAGACTCCAGCAAGGTGCGGTCAGTCCACGAGGCTGTGCCGATCCGGATGTCACCCATGAACCGAGCGTACGGACGACGCCGGCCTGGCCGGCCACCAGCCCGTGCTGCAGCGCGCCCCCGTTAGCGCGCCGTGGCTACTCGTGGCCGAGGATGCCGTGCGGCCGGTACGGCGCTTCCAGCCTTGCGACCTCCTCCTCGGTCAGCCTCACATCGGCCGCGGCGACCGCGTCGTCGAGGTGAGCCTCGCGCGTGACACCCACGATGGGCGCGCTGACCGCCTGCTTGCCCAGCAGCCACGCCAGCGCAATCTGCGCGGGCGGCAGCCCGCGCCTGGCCGCCACGGCCCTGACGGCATCGACGACGTCGAAATCGCTCTCCCCATACATCTCGTCGGCCAGGGGGTCAGTGCCGCTTCGCACGCTCCGTCTGACCCCGCCTCTGTCCCTCGAGCCGGCCAGCAGGCCTCGGGCCAGCGGGCTGTAGGGGATGAGTCCGACGCCCTGGTCGATGCAGAGCGGAATCATCTCCCGCTCTTCCTCTCGGTACACCAGGTTGTAGTGATTCTGCATGGAGACGAACCTCGTCCAGCCGCCCGCCTGCGCGGCGTGCTGAGCCTTGGCGAACTGCCACGCGAACATGCTCGACGCACCGATGTAGCGCGCCTTGCCGGCCTGGACCACCTCGTGGAGCACGCCCATGGTCTCCTCGATGGGCGTCTCGTAGTCCCAGCGGTGGATCTGGTACAGGTCGACGTAGTCGGTGTCCAGTCGCCTGAGCGAAGCGTCAATCGCGCTCAGCACATGCTTGCGCGAAAGACCTCCGTCGTTGGGACCCTCGCCCATCGGGAAGAACACCTTGGTGGCGAGCACGTAGTCGTCGCGGCACGCGAACAGCTTGGCCAGGAGCCTGCCGGTGATCTCCTCGGTGTTGCCGTCCGAGTACGTGTCCGCGGTGTCGAAGAACGTGATCCCGGACTCGACGGCTCGCCGGACAATCGGCTCGGCTCGGTCTTCGCGCAGGTGCCACTCGCGTGTGCGGCCGTCCCCGTAGCTCATCATGCCGAGGCCGATCCGCGAGATCCGCAGCCCCGCGGAGCCCAGCCGCCGGTACTCCATGCCGTCTCCCGCCGTTTCGCCTGATCACTCGCCCGAAGCATCAGCATCCACGATCTGTGCGCCTCGATGAAGTAGCAAGCGCAGCTTCAGAGCACTAGTTGCCTTCGAATCACCGGAAGAATGGTGCAGTCATCTACGACTTGACGTTTCTGGCCCTGAGCCGTGTCTGATGCGGTTCGCCCGGCGGTTCCTCCACGCCGAAGCTGAGAACACGGCGGGGCCAGATCCGGATCAGCGCCGTGTCAGGCCCGCCGTCGCCTCCTTCTGCCGACGGCACGGCCTCGGCGCTACCCCGGATCTCCAGGAAGCGAACGCGCCACGGCCTGACCGACGCAATGTCGTCGACAACCAGCGCCGCCCGGCCATCGCGGCTGACGTTCCTGAACTTCTGGCTGCCCGACATGCCAAAGCCGGTGATGTCGACCGTGCCCAGTTCGGGGTTGTAGCTGAAGCCGACCGGCTTGACCTGAGGACTGCCGTCGGCCTGGATGGTCGCGAGGCGCCCGAGTTGCTGCCCGGTCAGGTAGTCGATCTCGGCCTTGGTCAGTGTCATTCGCGTGCTCCGTCTCTGCTGTCGGGCCGGTCGCGGGAGGTACGGCCGTCAGATGAACTCTGCCGTATTGGCCGCGGCCCAGTCGGCGACCGTGCCCGCCCTGGCTCCACGAGTGTCGCCGGCTGCCCGGTGCCAACCGCCTACCGCTAGGACTTTAAGAGAGCTTGAAGTCAAGCCGGCTGATCTGGCTCGACGTCCGGCTCGTAGGCGCGATCGAGCAATTCGACGATCGCGTCGCCAGCTTGGCGTGTGGTCGCGGTGCCGCTCAGGTCCGCGGTGCGCGTGGACGGGCTGGCCACGGCCTGTCGGATGGCCCGCTGAACGGCCGCACTCCAGGCCCGGTGGCCGAGGTGATCAAGCATGAGGGCCGTGCTCCAGATGGAGCCGACCGGGTTGCAGACAGACTTCCCGGCGATGTCAGGCGCCGACCCGTGGATCGGCTCGAACGTCGATGGGAACCGGCGCTCGGGATTGAGGCTGGCGCTGGCTGCGAGCCCCATCCCGCCCATGATCGCAGCCCCGAGGTCGGTCAGGATGTCGCCGTACAAGTTCGACGCCACGACGACCCCGAACCGGCCAGGATCCATCACCATGAACATGGCGGCCGCGTCCACCAGGAGTTCGCGCGCCTCGACATCGGCGTACTCGGCCCGGACTCCGGCGAACACCTCATCCCACAAGACGCCTGAGTACTGCAGCGCATTGCCCTTGCTGATGCTCGTGACGCTGCGGCCTTCGCGCCTGGCCAGCTCGAATGACCAGCGGATGACCCGCTCCACTCCGCGCCGGGAGAAGACGGCGGTCTGCAGCGCGAGGTCGCGGTCCGTACCGGGATAGATGCGGTCTCCGAGCCCGGCGTACTCGCCCTCGGTTCCCTCCCGGACAAAGAGCATGTCGATCTCGGCGGACGTCCGGCCCGCCAGCGGCGAGCGGATACCGTCGAGCAGCCGGACCGGACGCAGGTTGATGTACTGATCGAAGCCGTGCCGGATTCGGAACAGCAACTGCCGCAGCGTGATGTGGTCAGCCACTCTCGGTGATCCGACGGCGCCGAACAGGATGGCGTCGTATCCCCGTAGCTGGTCGAGCCCGTCCTCGGGCATCATCTCGCCGGTCCTCAGGTAGTAATCAGTGCCCCACGGGAACTCGTCGAACGCAAACTCCACGGCCGGGTCGCGGGCACTGATGAACTCGAGCACCTTGCGGGACTCGGCTACGACCTCGGGACCTACCCCGTCTCCCGGAATGACCGCGATCCGATCCACGAATGCCTCCCGCGCTGCCTGTGAGCTGGGCCCGCCGGGTCCCGACCGCGCACCCGCCCGGCCCGCCAGCCCTGCCGACCCATGACTGCGGCGCCCGGCCAATGGGTCGTAGACTCAAATGGAGACCGCCTCCATATAGGTTAGAGGGCTCGACGTGCCTCGCGGCTGCGGTGGCGCCGCTGTCGGGGTAATTCGATCCGCTATATCCGGTTCGGATGCGGACGCCTACAGTGGTAGCGCCGTTGCCCGTGCGGCCCGGCTGGCTCTCCCGGCAGCCGACGGGGAAACAGATGCCTGCTGAGATCGCCTGCACAGGCCGGCGCAGGTCAGCATCGGCCTGGCCCGGGTCAGCACGGGCCGGCGCTCTATCGTCCGCGACCAGCATGCCCGGGGCGCATCACAGCGCCACGGCGCTGCCTGCCCGAACCTCAGCAGACGAACCAGCCACCCGGCCGACCGCCCCGGCGCACCCGACCACCCCCCGATCTACGGTCGGCCCGGCGGCGCCGAGCTCGCTGGCGGCTCACTGCGCGGCCCTGCGATCAGCCGCTGCCCGCCATCCCTGGACTCGGTACCTGCAGATCGTGCCGGTCGCGCTGTTGCTATGGGCCACCGACGCCGCCGACCGGTTCCGGGCGGGCGCGGCGCCGGCCGGCCTCAGGAACGCCGTCGCCGTCAATGCGATCAGCCAGGAACTGGGCGGCGGCTTCGCCAGGCCGATGAACAGCTGGCTCGCCGTCCACCCGCTCGCAGGCTCGGCTGCGGCCTGGTACTACATCGTGCTCCAGGGCGCGGTGACCGGGATCGTCGGCGTGGTGCTGATCTGGCGGCGCGTGCCGAACTTCAGCGTGCATCGCAATGCCTTGATCGTCTGCAACCTCATCGGGCTGGTCGCGTTCTGGCTCTACCCGGTCGCCCCGCCCAGGATGCTGGCCGGATACCACGACATCGCCGCGACGGCCGCGCCGGTCTTCTCCAGCATGCTCGAGGGCAAGGCAGCTGCTGATTTCGCGGCGACGCCGTCGCTCCACGTCGCCTGGGCCATCTGGGTGGCGCTGGCAGCGAGCGCCATGGTCCGCCGCCCGGCCTTCAAGGCAGCTGTCTGGCTCTACCCGGCGGTCACCATCGTGGACGTGCTGGCCACCGCGAACCACTACCTGCTCGACGTCGTCACCGCGTTCGGCGTGGTGCTGCTCGCCTACGCGATCGCGCTGTCCCCGGCCCTGGCCCGCCGCCTGCGCCAGAAGCGGGCCGCCTGCGGACCGGGATAGCCGTGGCCGGGGCTCGCCGCCCGGCGATCTCGGCCCACCGTGGCGGTGCCGAGTTCGCGCCACCCGGCACTTACGAGGCGTATCGCGCGGCCGTGGCAGCAGGCGCCGACTACGTTGAGTTCGACGTCCGGCGCACGCTGGACGGCACGCTGGTCACCTGTCACGAGCCTGATTTCGGGAGGGAACGAGGCGTCTCCGGGGTAACCGTGGATACGCTTCGCGGGCTGGCCGGGTACGAGGTGCCGGAGGTGGCCGAGCTCTTGCGGCTGATCGCCGGCCGGGCCGGGGCCCACATCGACCTCAAGGACGTCAGCTGCGCGGCGGAGGCAGTTCAGCTAGCGCTCGGCCTGCTTGCGCCAGCGGACATCATCGTGACCACTCGCGATGCGCCGGCCGCGCGCGCCATCAGGCGCGCCTACCCTGAGGTCGCTGTGGGGCTCACCATCGGCGGTGACGTGGCCGAAGCCACTCGCTTCGTCCTTCGCCGGACCAAGACCCGCGGGCTGTCCCGGCTGGTGGATGTCGTGGGCGTGGACGCAGACCTGGCCGTCATCCACCGTCGGCTAGCGACCAGCCGGCTGCTCTCCGAATGCCGGCGGCGCGGCATCGCGACGATGGTCTGGACCGTGAACCGCGGTCTGCGTAGCTGGCTGGCTCGCGCCGACCTGGACATCCTGGTAACTGACCGGCCCGTACGCGCGTCCGCCTATGCAAGCGCGGCTCCTGGTGGGCGCTCATCGCCGGTCACGGGAGTTGATGACACTCGTCGGTAGAGTGCCATGTCATGCCGAAGCTGATCTCGCCGACAACCCGCCTGCGGGACTCGTGGCTTGAGTCGCGTGAGGAGTGGGGGCGAGGAATACACCAGGATGGGGCCGGCCTGCACGCCGGCGATGACATCGACACCGTAGAAGGGTTTGCCGCGTGGGTCAGCCGGCTGCACCGGGAGGCAGATCACTCGGTTCCGGTCGGCGAGGGCCGTGTGCATGCCAGCTACTGGTGGATCACCGAGCGCGACACCTATCTTGGCGCGATCACGCTGCGCCATGCGCTGAACGATTTCCTCCTGCGCGGAGCGGGAAACATCGGCTACGGAATCCGGCCGTCCGCGCGCAGGCGCGGCCTGGCGACCTGGGCGCTGGCCGCGGTCTTGCCGGAGGCGCGCGCACTCGGACTAGACCGGGTGCTGGTGACCTGTGACGTGAGCAACGTCGCGTCGGCCCGCGCGATCGAGAACTGCGGCGGCCTGCTCGAGGATGTCCGTGACACCGAACTCGGGCGCATCCGGAGGTACTGGATAACTCTCTGACCCCCGCCCGGCCGCCCATGCCGCACGGGAGGACGCGGGCGGACCCAGACACCCGCTGCCCAGGTCCGCCCGCGAGCTGACGTCCCATCGCCCCCCGCCCGAGGAGTCTGCTCATACCTTCTGCGCCGGCTTGACAGCTGTCAAGGGATCTCTGGTCAACCGTCAAGATCTCTCCGCGATTGGGCCGGGTTAGACTCGAGACGCAGCCCGCTCGCTGCCCACGCCGGCGGGCGCTAGGGGCCATGGGATCGGACAGTGCCTGAGATTGCGGAGCGGCGGAACAGAGACAGAATCGCGAGGCGGCAGGTAGACCGGTTCGCGGAGCGCCGAGCACAGCTCGCGGCTGCCGCCCTGCAGACGCTGGCCGAACTCGGCGTCGCCAGGACGAGCCTGCGGGACATAGCCCAGAACTCTGAGTTCTCGCACGGCGTCCTGCACTACTACTTCAGCGACAAGATCGAGCTCATCACGTGCTGCGTGCGGCAGTACAAGGCTGAGTGCGTGAAGCGCTACGACGGCATCGTCGCATCGTCCGGGTCGCCTCATGAGCTCAAGCAGGGCTTCGCCGCGCTCATGGCCGCCACCTTGCGGGCTGAGGCGAAGATGCACAGGCTCTGGTACGACCTGCGGACGCAGAGCCTGTTCGACGAGACGTTCCGAGCCGACGTCGAGGAAATCGACCAGAGCCTCGAGCGAATGATCTGGCGGATCGTCAGCAAGTATGCCGAGCTGGCGGGTGCTTCGGTTGTCGTTTCCAAGGCCGCCGCGTACGCCTTCTACGACGGCCTGTTCCAGCACGCGCTCTTCAGGCACCTGGCCGGGGACGCGGGCGCCGCCGACGTGCTTGACGAGAACGTCCAGCGCCTGCTCGACTCGGTTGTCGGTAGCGGGTGAGGGCCGAACCGATCTGGCCGGCGGGCGCAGTGCTGAGCTGTAGTCAGACAAATGGGCCAGACACCTGCGCTCACGCAGGCTCGGCTCGGGCTAGAACAGCTGCTCGGTGAGGTACTCGACGGTCGCTTGCCACGCCTGCTCGCGAGCGGCGTTGTTGGCTGCGGGCGTGCCGCCCTGCTCGAACGTGACACCCGGCCCGGGCGAGGTCGTGCCCAGCATGACGCTGCCCGGTGCCCCCGCGATGAGGTGACCGGCCTCGAAGGCACGATGCGCGAACGGGTACGGATGGACGGCGGCCTGGAGCCGGTCGGCCGCGACCTGGCTGTAGAGCCTGCTCGGCCAGCCGCCGTCGTCGGATGCGGACAAGAGCAGGACGGCTGCCTTCGCGCGCTCGACCGGGATGCTGAAGCGCTCAAGCTCAGCCGGATCGTCCGGCGGCGGCGGGAACGCCGACGCCAGCCGGACCGGTTGCCCGCGCTTGATCCTGTCCCGCATCTCGTCAGGGATCACGTGCTTCAGGAACGGCAGGCGCCGCCCGCCGGCCGTCCACGAGGCCGGCGCGCCAGCAAGGATGTCCGCGAGCGTGCCGAGGCTGAAATCGATACCGGGCGTGAGCAGCCCGGAGCCCACGACGCTGACAACCGCGGCTATCCGCTCGTCGTGCGCGGCAATGAGCAGCGCCGCCTCACCGCCACGCGACGCGCCGGTCACACCGAACCGCTCGGCCGCCCGCGGCTGCGCGGCGAGTACGTCGAGCCCGCGCGAGAAGTATTCAAGCGGGATGTCGATCAGCCCGGCAGGCAGCCCTGGCATGCCAAAGTACGCCAGTGCCAGGACGGTGAAGCCGTGCCTGGCCAGTTCCTCCGCGTCCCGTTCGTGCAGGCCTCCCTCAGCCCCGCCGAGGAGCAGCACGCCAGGTGCCAAGCCCGGTCCATCGGGGGTGGCGAGTACGCCGACGAGCCCGCGCTCCCGGATCGGCCGCCTGGTCACGTTCCTCGCCATGACCTCACTACAGCACGGGCCGCCGACAACCGGACAGGACGTTAGGAGGCACGCGAGGGCGCAGCGGCGGGTTGCGGTCAGGCTGCGGCAACCGCTGCGCGGAGCACTGCCAGGCAGCCAGCGGTTGCCGGGCCGTCCGCGCCCGCCGCATGCCAGCTGCCCATGACCGCTCCGACCACGTCCGTTCCCTCGGGTCGATGGCCAGCCACCAGCACCCGGTTCAGCTCGATCGCCGGCTCTGCCCCGGCCGGCCATCCCTGATACCGGACGCCGCGGGCGGATGCGGGACCGATAGCGTCATTGCTCCTGGTCGTCGCGCTGCCCTCGGCCTCGACCAGCTCGGTGGTCACCGCGACCCAGACGGGGTCGCGGACCGCGTCGTAGATCCACCGGGTGCCGAGTTCGCTGTGCTCGGCCTTGGTGATCAGCGCCGTCACCGGGTCCGCCTGGCTACCGCCGGCCAGCTGCCGCAGCGGCGCGTCGCGGTAGCTCATCGGGATCTGGTAGACGGCAGACCCGTCGGTGAGCAGATGCGTCTCAAGGCCGACGACACCTGCGGGGTCCGCCAGCCGGTAGAACCCCACCGGTCGGGTCGCCGGCACGCCGACGCCGGAATACCAGGACTGACGGGCGATCCAGGGTGGCAGGAAGTCGCGGAACGGCGGGGTCAGCGTGGCCACCCCCGAACCCTAGCGGCAGTCGAACCCGTTCCGGTTACCCGGCAGGTAGTCCACCAGCCATCATCCTCATCCGGTGCCGGCGGGTTCGAGTGCCTCCGCACCCAGTGCGCTGAGCGTCTCACGCCGCGTCCGCAGGGATGGCGCCACCGCGAACGGAAGGACGGCGACAAGCGCGATCGCCGCGCAACCGGTCAGGAACCCCCGGATGCCGACGGCGGCGCCGACCGGTCCCGCGATCGCATAGCCGACCGGCTGGCCCAGCTCGGAGCCCAGCAGGTCGAACGCCGCCACCCGGGCCAGGACCGGTGCGGGAACGCTGCTCTGCATCGTTGTCTGGAAGATCACGAACTGCGCGCCCATCGCCAGGCCACTGACAACTGCGGTGACCCCGATGACGGGAACCGGGGCTCCGAAGCCAAGCGCGAGCGCCTCGGTTATCCCGGCCGGGCACAGGCCGGCAGCCAGTAGTGCGGGCCGGTTCAGGCGCAGCCGTCCGACCGTGAACTGCCCGGCAACCACCCCGACGGTCAGGCAGCTGCTGATCACGCCCCAGGCGGCGGCGCCGCCCAGGTACCGCAGCGCGATCGTCGGGCCGAGCACGGCCACCGGCGCCAGGATCAGCAGGGAGAACATCGTCCACTGCAGGGTGAGTAGCCAGAGCCAGCGAAGCCGCCGGAAGATCCTCCAGCCAGTCTGCAGTTGCTCGAGCAGGCCGCCTTCCCCGGCGGTCCTCCGCCGCGCGGCCGGGACACGCGCGGCCGCGAGGCTGGCCGCGGCCACGCCGAGCACTGCCGCCTCAACGGCAAAGCCCGCTCCGGGCCCGAGGATCGCGACGACTGTTCCGGCGAGCGCCGGGGTGACGATCGTGACGGACGAGGAGACGCCGCCGATCACGGCGTTCGCGGCTGCGAGCCGCTCGCCGGCGACGACGTCCGGCAGCACGGCGGCACTGACCGGGCCGAAGAACCCGTTCGCGCAGCCGTACACGACCGATCCGGCGAGCAGGGCAGTGAAGGAGGCCGCATGGCTCAGCAGTGCCACCGCCAGGGCGACGGCCGCGGCCATCCGCACCGCGGTCGAGAGCACCAGGATCCGGCTGCGCCGCCACCGGTCACCGGCCACGCCACCGGCCAGCGAGAGCGCCAACCCGACCGCGGCCTGTACCGACAAGACGACGCCGAGCCTGCCAACCGAGCCGGTGACCTTCAGGACGGCGAAGCTCTCCGTCACCGGGAGCAGCCCGTTGGCGGCGCTCGAGCTGACCAGGCCGATCAGGATGAAGCGCAGCCGGCGGTCGGCCAGCAGCGAGAACGCCTTATCAGTTCTCCCGCACAGTCAGCCATCATCAGTGATGCTCCCCCCTGGGGCAACTCGGCGGGCCCGCGCCCCGTCCGGCCAGCGCGCCCGCCTAGCCACCCAGGTGCGCGGCTGCCACTTTCTTCGGCACGCACATGCGCCACGCCTCGGTGATCAGCTCGCGCATCTCCTCGACGCTCAGCTCGGACATCCAGGCCCGCACCCAGTTGTAACGCTCGTCGCTCGGCCTCGGCATGAAGAACTTCTCCGGTTCGGCGGCAATCAGCGCGGCCCGCTCCTCTCGCGGGAAGGCGAACGCCATCACCGTCTCGTCCGGGCTCAGCGCCAGGTAGACAATCCGTCCGATCCGGAATCTGACTGAGTCGCGGATCAAGTGCTCCTCGGTCCGCGGCAGCGCGCTCGCACAAGACCGCACATCGTCGGCCGTCACCATCTTCGTAACTCCGTCCCGCGCCCGACCTGGCCACGGGCGCAGTCGCCACGCTAGCCCGCGGGTCTGACAGCCGGGTGCCGCCGTGACACCCGCCAGAGCGGCGGGACACCGTCCTGGCGACCGAGCCTTACCCTTGCCGGCTCACGTCTTCTGGCTCCAGGACGCCGAGCAGCCTGAGCCGCTCCACCGCTATGGCGCGGGACGGCACCTGACCGGCCCCGGCGACCCACTCCCGCCAGACCGGGAACCGGTCCCGGTCGTAATCCTCGTGGTCGTACTCCACATCGTCCTCGATCAGGGCGCGCACTCCGGTCAGCCGCTCAGGCTGTCGGAGACCGGGCCACGGCATGTACGCGATCGTCCAGGTCAGCCGCGGCGTACCGCCCTGGTTGCGGGTCCGGAGGTGCCCGTGAAAGGCGACGACGTCGCCAGGCTCGGTCTCGACGACGACGTGCGGCCGGTCCCAGCTCTCGAAGCCGGACACGGCCGGCTCGGCCGCGTCGTACTGCCACAGGAGGCGCTCGAACTCGGGCAGGTGCGATCCGGGAATGAACTGCAGCGCGCCCGCCTCGGCGGTGCGCGGCTCAAGGTCCGCCCAGAGCGTCACTCCGCCGACGTCGGGACCCTCGCGTGAGTGCCAGGACGAGTCGCCGGTGAAGCAGGTCGCGGTCCCGATTGACGGCACGGCAGGACAGCCGAGCAACTCCGCGGACAGGCCGAATGTCCTGCGGTCATCGGCGATAAGCGCGAGGCTGAACGGCGCCCGGTTCACGGCAAGAGGCAGGTAGTCGCCGCTGATGCCGCCTAGGTCATTCGGCTCGGTCGCGAGCCGACCGAACGCATCGGTCAGCGCGGCGGCCACCTCCTCGCGCAGCGTGGCCGCCTCGGCGTTACTGAGCAGGCCGCGCAGCGTCACGTACCCGAACGTGCGGAAATGCAAGATCTGCTGATGCGTCAGCATGCGAAAGCTCCTTGTCGGCTTGAGAGGTCATGACAAAGGCCAGCCGGACAGGAGGTCCTCGGGCAGATCAGGCTCAGATGCGCACGACCACGAGCATACGCCGGCTACCGGCGGTGCCCGACGAACAAGTGCCGCAGCCCGGGCGCGTCCTGCGACCCGGCGTTGGCGGCCGCCACGTTGCCCGGCTCGGGGTCGAACCCCGCCGCAGCCAGCACCCGATTCCAGGTTTCATATCGGAACGAGCCGAGTCTGTGCGACTCGCGCACCACCTGCACGCGGTTGTCCGCGTCGCGGAGCGTGAACTCGTACTCCACCTCGATCCACTCGTCAGCCGGGTCGGGGTCGCGGCTCCGCTCCCGGAAGCTCGCCCGCCTGCCCGTCTCGTCTGCGCCGCCACCGCCGCCGGTGCCGGGCCGGAACGTGTCGGCCGTGTGGTCGGGCGCAAACACCGCGACGCCGCCGGGACCGCAGTGCGCGAACGCGGTCTGCGCTACCAGCAGAAGATCCTTCTCCGTCGTGACGTAGTCGACCGCGTCGTGAACCAGCACGCCATCGAAGAGGCGGCCGAGCCGGATCGTGAACATATCGCCGCGGGTGTGCTCGCACTCGGGGTTGAGCTCGCGCGACACGGCCAGCATCTCCGCGGACCGGTCCACCAGCGTGAGGGCGAACCGCCGCTTCAGGTGCCAGGCCACGTGGCCGCCACCGCTGCCCAGGTCCAGCACGCGCCGGACCGGCACCAGCGCCGACTCGAACGCACGGGCCAGCGACGCCGCATCCTGCTCGTACTCCTCTACCGGCGAGATCAGCGGCCACCACTTCGCCAGGTCGGAGTACAGGCGATACTCCCCCGGCGGATCAGCCACGCCCGTCATCATGGCGCACAGCAGTCCGGCGCCGCTCAGCCGGCCGCCAGGTCGGCCTGGCCGATCCGGTTCTGCGCGCTCGCGAGCGCATCGGCGACGCAGCCCGGCCGCTCGTGCCACGGCAGGTGCCCCGCGGCCGGGATGATCCTGACCTCGGCGCCGGATATCAGCGCGGCCGTCTGCTGGCCCTGGCTCACCGGCATCGGGCTGAGCTCGCCGAGTACGGAGATGACCGGCACGGAGATTTCCGCCAGGCGGCCCGCGAACCCAGCCGCCAGGTGCTGCGTCACCGAGGCAACTGCGCCCTTGTGCGCGGCTACGCAGACCCGCAGGTCACCCGGCTCCGGCGCGGAACCTGGGTTGGCGAAATAGCCGGGCCACACCAGGCGGAGCTGCTCGCTCGCGATGTCGTCGTCCGGCTCGCCGTCGCCGAGCTCGGCCGCGATGTGCTGCAACCGCTCGGCGGCCTCCGGCAGCAGGCGGGCCGCCAGCGCCGTGCCCACATCGGCCAAGCCGCCGTCACCGATCACGCCCAGGCCGTCCACGAGGACGAGTGCGGCCACCCGGTCAGGCCGAGAGACGGCCAGGTGGAGCGCCAGGTGGGCACCGAACGAGTGGCCCACCACGATGGCCCGCCGCACGGCGCGGGCATCCAGCACGGCCGCGGCGTCGGCGACGTGCTGCTCGAGCGTGAACGGACCGCCGGTCGCGGACGGGCTGATGCCGCGCTGCTGGAAGCAGAGGAGGCGCCAGTCCGCCACCTCCGGCCCGAGCATCCGGCCGTAGTCGTTCATCCCTGGCCCGCCATGCAGGAACAGCACCGGCGCGCCCTCGCCGCTCTCCCAGCCGGCGATCGCGCCCGCCGTAAAGGACGTCTCGGTCATTGCGCCACCATACCCAGGAGAGGCCGGCTGGTGCGCGCCGACGGGACCGCCTCATACCGTCTCAAGCACGTAGGCTTTGGCGGGGATCATCATCGAGCCCAGGAGGATGACGCGTTGGCCAAGACACCGGTCACTGGCCGGGCCGCCCCGGAATTTACCCTTTCCGGCGTGGTGGTCAAGGACGGCGATGCCGTGGCGGCGGAGTACACGCTCTCGGCGCACCGCGGGCGCCCGGTCGTGCTTGCGTTCTATCCAGGCGACAACACCAGCGTTTGCACCAAGCAGCTGTGCTCCTACACCTCTGGCCTGGAGAACTTCACGAACTTCGGCGCGGACGTGTGGGCGATCAGCCCGCAGGGCCTGGCCAGCCACGAGCAGTTCGCCCGCCGGTACAACCTGGCGTTCCCGCTGCTGGCCGACGAGGGCCTCAAGGTCAGCCGCCTGTACGGGATCACTCTCGGCGGAGCCGGACTGCGCCGGTCGGTCTTCGTTGTCGACGCCGCGGGCGTCCTGCGATGGAAGCATGTGACACTCGTTGGCCTCACGTTCCCGGCTGCGGAGACAATCTCGGCGCAACTTGCCGCGCTGACGGCCGCCTGATGCGGATCCTGATCATCGGCGGCACGGCGTTCGTCGGCCGGTACATCGCGCAAGCCGCGGTCGATGGCGGCCACGACGTCACCCTGTTCCACCGGGGCAAGACCGGAAGCGACCTGTTCCCGCAGGCCACCCACCTGATCGGCGATCGCGACCGCGACCTGTCCCCGCTGGCCGGCGGCAGTTGGGACGCGACCATCGACGTGTGCGCGTACTTCCCGCGCCAGGTGCGCTCGCTCGCCTCAGCGCTCGGCCGGCGGGGTGGCCGGCCCGTGCTTGTCTCGAGCGTGTCCGCGTACAAGCTGCCACTGCCCTGGGGCTACGACGAAAGTGCCCCGCTGGCGGACTGCGCCGACCCCGATGCTGAGTTCGTTACCTTCGAAAACTACGGCGGATTGAAGGCCGAATGCGAGCGGGCTGCCGGCGAGATATACGGGCCTGAAGCGCTGATCATCCGGCCCACCTATGTCGTCGGACCACATGATCATTCTTATCGCCTCACGTGGTGGGTGGACCGGCTAGCCCGCGGCGGAACGGTGCTGGCGCCCGGCCGGCCGGAGGATCCGATCCAGGTCATCGACGCGCGCGACCAGGCAACCTGGAGCATCGGCCTCGTCGAGCGATCGGTGACCGGCGCTTTCCACGCGGTGAGCCCGGCTCCGCCGTTCGGCTTTGGCCAGATGCTGGAGGCGGCCGCCGCCGAGGTCGCGCCGGCCGGCACGCGGCTGGTCTGGGTCGACACCGACTTCCTGCTGGCCGAGGGCGTCGATGGCCAGGCCCTCCCCCTGTGGAACGCCGGCGATCCCTATGAGGCGAACGCGAATTCGGCCGACCCGGCGGCCGCGTTCGCGACCGGGCTGGCTCCCCGGCCGCTGCGCCAGACGATTGCCGACATCCGTTCGGGAGATCGAGCCCTTGAGGGCCCGCCGGACGGTGTCGGCATCTCCGCGGATCGCGAAGCTCAGCTCCTGGCCCGCTGGGCCGCCGGGACGGGCGGCTGACTGACGGAAAATCTCCAGGCCAACCGCCCGCCGGCTCAACCTGCCCGCTCAGTGCGG
>JASHUE010000182.1:0-3638 GCA_030040195.1 Streptosporangiaceae bacterium
CCACCTGCTAAGCTGCCGTCCCGCGCCAAGTGCG
The DNA here is from genome assembly GCA_030040195.1 of Streptosporangiaceae bacterium. Taxonomy (GTDB): domain Bacteria; phylum Actinomycetota; class Actinomycetes; order Streptosporangiales; family Streptosporangiaceae; genus JAJYUU01. The sequence continues at coordinate 35 of JASHUE010000182.1, forward strand.
TGCCTAGCTAGAGGCCAGCGACCAGGGCGCCCGTGATTTCGTCAGCGTGGCGGGCAATCCAAGCGATCTTGCGGTCGAAACGTCGGATGGCCGCCTCGTCCCACACCTGAACGAACACCGTTACCCCGCGCGCCACCTGCTTTTCCACAAATCTCCGTGCCCCGTGCTCGGCCTCGAGCAGAACCTCCACGAACTGATGCCGGCAAGCGGTGTCGAGGCCGTACGCATCGACGAATCGCCGCAGCCGATCAAGAGGATCTTTGATCCCTCGATCCGCCGCGGCGGGCAGCTCCGGATCGGTGAGCGGTATCCAGTAGCGGGCAGTCTGGCAAACATCCCATACCCTCCTGCCCGGCGCCGCGAAGTCGAAGTCGAGCAGGGCCGTGGCCACGCCGTTGCGGAACACGACGTTCTCAACGCACACGTCGTTGTGACAAATCACTGGTCCGCCTGCGGGGTCCGCCAAGTCTGGCGACCACGAAGCGGCGACGGGAATGTCCCACCTTGTCGTCGCGTCGTGGAAGCGGCGCAGCAATCCGCCCAGCGTTTCGAGCGCGGTCACGGAGTTGGTCCACTCAGGGTACGGTGCCAATGCCACGTCGCCCGGCAGGTACTCAACGACTTCGACCTGATCCTCGATCGCGATCGGTAGCGGCGCCTTCACATCCGAACTGGCCCGCAAGAAGAGCAGCAGGGCGTGGAGCGTTGCGGAATTAGGTGGTAGCGGCCGTCTGATCCGCCGCCCGATACGCACGACGTTCCCGGCGTTCGCCATCCCGCCGGCCAGCGTCTCGTGATCCACGGGCCGTCACTCTAGTGCCAACGCGGTCTCAGGCAGACGTGCTGGTCGCGTGGTGTCGGGTTCCGGGCCAGCGGAATGCGGCGAAGGCCCACGAGCTACTGGAGAGCGGCTCCGGCCGCGGCAAGATCCTTCTGGTGCCTGCCTGAGGGAGTGCGGCGGACGATCAGTTCACCGGCCCGTTGGGGAGAGCACAGGGCTACCCAGTACGCCCGGCTTTGACCACCTATTCTTGGTCGTCGGCCGCCCCCGTCTCCCGGCACCCCCGAGCGAAGGAAACGATGACAGTTAAGTCTTTCCAGATCTGCATACCCGATGAAGTCCTGGCCGACCTGCGCTTCCGCCTGTCTCGGACCCGGTTCACCACGGCGTCGGACGCGGCGTTCTGGGCTGCCGGGACCGATCCCGGCTACCTGCGCGACCTCGTCTCCTACTGGGCGGACGGGTTCGACTGGCGCGCGTCGGAGCGGGCGCTCAACGCCTACCCGCACTGCGTTGCCGAGGTCGGCGGGCGGTCGGTGCACTTCGTCCACCTGCGCGGCAAGGTCGCCGAGGGGGCACCGTCCCCGATGCCGTTGATCATGACGCACGGATGGCCGAGCAGCTTCGTCGAGATGCTGCACGCCGCCAGGCTGGCCGCCGACCCGTCCGGCGATGGCGGTGATCCCGCTGACGCCTTCGACGTCGTCATTCCCTCCCTGCCCGGCTTCCTGTACTCCGAGCTCCCGCGGTCGCCGTTTACCCGCAGGCACGTGGCCGGGCTCTGGCATGAGCTGATGACCAAGGTCCTGGGCTACCGCCGCTTCGGAGCCTTCGGCGGGGACATCGGCGGCGGCGTGACCCAGTGGCTGGGCGCCCTGTACCCGCGCGACGTCGTCGGCGTGCACGTTACCTCGGCGGTCGTCGCCACCGACTTCAGCGCACAGCCGCCGACCGCAGCGGAGCAGGCATACCTCGACGCCCGCCGCGCGTACGACGTCAATGACCAGGGCTATAGCGAGATCATGTGCACGAGGCCGGACACGATCGCCGCCGCGCTGATTGACTCTCCGGTCGGCCTGGCCGCCTGGATCATCGACAAATACCGCGACTGGAGCGACTGCGCGGGCGACTTGGAGACCCGCTGGGACAAGGACACCCTGCTGACGGTGGCGACCTTGTACTGGGCCACCGGCACCATCGGCTCATCGTTCCGGCAGTATTACAACTACTCGCTGAACGAGCCTGTCCCGCAGATCACCGTGCCCGCAGCAGTGACCCTGAGCAACGAACCTGCCTACGCCACCTATCCCAGGAGCTTCGCCGAGCGCGTCTTCACGGACCTGCGCCACTGGAGCACACCGGGCCGGGGCGGGCATTTCATGGCGCACGAGGAACCACAGCAAGTCGCGGGCGAGCTGCGCGCGTTCTTCAGGCCGCTGAGAACAGCTGGCTGATGCGGTCACCGTTGCGGGAGGGGCTAGACCCCGCTGGCGGCGGGTCAAACAGACAGGCCGGGATTCTCAGCTGCCGCCCCTGGCCCGCGCGTACGCGTCGAGCCGCCGAAGCTCATCGGCCAATATGCCGCGCAGGACCCGCGGGGCGAACGTCCGCTCGAAGAATCCGCCGACCCCGCCGGCGCCATTCCAGGTGGTGGAAATCCTGACGACAGAGCTGTCACCGTGCGGGGTGACCGTGAAGGTGGTAACCGCGCTGGAGTTCGTATCGGATTCCGTCAGCACCCGGCCGGGCTCGGGCTCGGCGACCTGCGATCGGTACTGCCGGGTCCGGCCGCCCGCGGTCAACGTGTACTTGATGATTGTCCCGGCGCCGACGCCGCCCGCCTCCACCTCGAAGTTCGAGAACGCAGGCGGCAGGAACCGCGGGTGGTGATTGCGCATGTCAGCGAGGTAGCTGTAGACGACCTCAGCCGGCGCGCCGACCTCCTGCTCGCTGCTGACCTGGATCGTTCCCATTCCGGTTCCTTCCGGCCGAGATGACTAGGCTGCTTGTCAGCTCCCGTCCGGGTAGCCGCCGCGGCAGGGGCAGCTTACCGTCGGGACTCCCGCCGGTGACCCTGATGCCGCTCATACTCAGCGCGGATCGCGTCATAACGGTTCTCGCCCTCGTACCGCGTGCAGCTGAGCCACATCGCCATCGAGACGGGCCATAGGCGGAGCTAGTCGGGCGCGCGCAGCAGGCCCGCTACCTGCACCGCCAGGCTCTTGTAGGCGCTGACCTGCTCGGGGACGGTGTTCGAGACGAACACCGGGACGCCCTTGTCGGCTTCGTGAGCGCCCTGGGCGCTGAACGGGATGCTCGCAAGCAACGGCACCCTGGCCCAGATGCTCTCGCCGGGCGGAGCGGGCACGAACAGCTCGTTTGTCGCACCGCAGTTCGGGCACTTGACGCTGGCCATGTTCTCGACCCCGCCCGCGATGATCGCGCCGTGGCGATCCAGTTCCGCGATCAACCGGTGTGCATCGCGGTGCGCGACGACCTGGGGTGTCACCACGAGCAGCACGTGCACCCGCCGGCCGGCGAGCGCGAACACGAACTGCTGGATGTCGGCCGAGCCTGGGGGCAGGTCCACCACGAGACAGTCCAGATCTTCCCAATCGGCATCGGCGATCAGCCGCCGGACAAGCAGCTGCGCGACTGCGGCGTGTACGCCGAGCCCCTGGCTCTCGCCCATCAAGAATGCGGCCGACGCGAGCTGCAAGCCGTGCTGCCTGGCGACCTCGAGGCGCGAGGCCCCGTGGCCGCGGGCTGCGAACAGCGTGATCGACCTGGTCATGTTCCGCCGCCGCAGGCCGAGCATGTGCG
>JASHUE010000183.1:0-4308 GCA_030040195.1 Streptosporangiaceae bacterium
GATCCCGCGCAGCTCGGCTCCCAGCTCGGGCTGGCAGAACCGGCCGAACAGCTCGTAGCCGCCGCCGACTGCCAGCGCGGCCGCACCCTGCGCGACAGCCTCCCTGATGCCCGCGCCCTTGGTCTTGCCGAGGTCGGCGGCCACCAGCCGCTGCTGCGCCTCCCCGCCGCCGCCGATCATGATCAGATCGAACGCAGTCGGCGCGACCGGGTCGCCCAGCCGGAGCTCGGAGACGTCGACGGCGATGCCGCGCCATTCGCAGCGCCGCAGCACGGTCTCGACGTTGCCGCGGTCACCGTAGGTGGCCATGATGTCCGGGTACAGATAGCCGACGGATATCTTCATGCCTGCCACTGCGCTGCTCCGCTCTGCTCGCGCCATACGGCTCCGACGTATCCCTGCTGCCGCAGCCACTGCCGTACCTGCCACAACACGACTTGGGTGGAGACGACCCACATGGGCTGGCCTGCCGGGGTCTGCGCCAGCGCCGTGCGGAACGCCCGGACCGGATCGGGCTCGACTACGACGCCGGCGTCCGGCTGGGCGCCGAGCCAGCCTGCGTACTTCAGCCGAACGGCCAGGTCGGCGGCCCGGTTGCCGCAGACGACCGGGCCGGGGACCAGGCCGGTCAGCGAGTCGAAGTCGACGTCCCAGATCCAGGACGTATCGGGCTGCTTGCCCGGAAAGTCGTTGAGGCCGAGCAGCATCCGCTTGGGCTTGCGGTCGCCGAGGACCGCGCGCAGCACCTCGGTGTATCCGTTGGCGTTCTTAGCCAGCGCCAGGTACACGTCATGCCCCGCCACGTGGACCCTCTCCATCCGGAACGAGCCGGCGGTGATCCGCTCGATGGCCTGCAGCGAGCGATCGGGCAGCTGGCAGTGGCTGGCCGCGGCGACGGCAGCCAGCGCGTTGTAGACGTTGTACAGGCCGGGCAGCGGGATCTCGAGCACGGTTTCCGACGTCTGGGTGACGACCTGCAGTCGCGATCCCGAGGGCCCGAGCAGGTCGATCTTGGTGCCGGTCACGTGCGGCCGGGGACGGCTCAGGCCGCAGCTCGTGCATGACCAGTGGCCGAGGTGGGCGTAGTAGACGCAGGTGTACGACAGCTCCCCGTCACAGCGCGGGCAGCGCGGGAAATCCGACGTCGGGTCGACCGCGCCTCGTCCCAGCTCGGTGTCCTCGACCCCGAAGTAGACCCTCGGATTGCTGAGGTCCGATGCGAGGAAGGCCACCCTGGGGTCATCCGCGTTGAGGATGAGCGCCGTATCGGCCGGCAAGGTGCGAATGGAGCGTTCGAGCAGCCCTTTGATGTAGGCCGGCTCAAAGTAGCGGTCGAGCTGGTCGCGGAACAGGTTGGTGCAGACGATCGCCCTGGGCCGCCGGACGTGCCGGACGATCTCGGGGAACGAGCCCTCGTCCACCTCGAAAAGGCCGATCGCCTGCGGGTCGCGGCGCAGCCGGCCGGTCGGGCCGGAGTGGGCGATCATCGTAGCCGCGATGCCCGACCGCTGGTTCGAGCCTTCCTGGTTGAGCACAGGGTGCAAGCCCGAGGCGCGCATGGCGTGAGCGAGCATCCGGCAGGTCGTGCCTTTCCCGTTCGACCCGGTCACCATGACGGCGCCGCGCCGGATCTCCGCCACCAGTCCGGCCAGCGCGCTGGGGTCGATGGTCAGCGCTACCAGCCCTGGTATCGCCGAGCCGTTCCCGCGGCCAAGCTGACGGATGCCGCCACGGGCCGCCTTCGCCATCGACACGGCGAGGGCACGGCGGGCGAGTGCCAGTGCGCTGAGGCGCGCGCCCCCCGCTGAGGACACGGTCATGAGCTTCCCCCGAACCTGACTCTGAGCCGTCCAGGGCAGGACCAGGCTGCGGGGCCGCTGGCCGCATCCGGGCGACTCGCACGGGCACGGTGAACAGCCGTCGGACCCGCCGCTGTTCCCTGCATCCGGACTGGTGGACGTATTCCCCGGGTTCTGGCGGAAGATGGCCAGCTATCCGCTTCCTTTGCTGAGCCTTGGCGAACGCTGGCGGAAACCCGGGTTCGTCCGACGAGCAACTCCATTCCTTCGCAGACGACATCGCCCGGGCGAGCCCTCGTTCCCCAAGAAATAGGGATAAATTTGGCGCTAAGGCGGCCGGGCGTTCCGCTCACAGGAGCGCGCGGCCGCCCGGCTAGGCTGCTTGCTGTACTCGAATTGGTGGGGCTCGAAACCACACAGCAGAGGAGCCCGCATGACTCTTGAGGAGACGCTGGCCAAGGTCGCCGAGCTGAGCCGGGAGGAACTCGGGATCGTCCGCAAGCGCGGCGAGGAGAAGACGGCCGCGCGTGAACACGGCCATGACTTCCACGAGATGCAGAGCGCGGCCGACCGGCTGGATCACTACGCCCATGAGCTGCGCAGACTGCATGACAACGAGTTCGGCCAGCACTGGCGGCAGGAGAGCCGTTCGGACGGAGTCCCCCCGGGAGGCCCCCCGGCGTAGCCGCGCTTCGGGCCCGCTGGCCGCCAGCACAGGGCAGAATTTAAATATGGACACACTTCACGTTGCCGTCGTGGGTTCCGGCCCGGCTGGCCTTTACACGGCCGAAGCGCTGATCAAGCAGTCGGCCGCGCTTAACCCGCCGCAGGACATCCGGGTCGATGTGCTTGACCGCCTGCCAACGCCGTACGGCCTGGTCAGGTACGGGGTTGCGCCCGACCATAAGTCGATCAAGTCGATTGCCGAGTACCTGCGCAACGTCCTCGAGCACGAGGGTGTCCACTTCATCGGCAATGTGCACCTGGGCGAGGACGTCACGCGCGCTGACCTGCTGGCCCACTACGACGCCGTCGTGTATGCGACCGGGGCGATGCGGGACCGGCACCTCGCGATCCCCGGCGAGGACCTGGCGGGCAGCGTCGCGGCCACCGACTTCGTCAACTGGTACTGCGGGCACCCGGACATGGACCCGGGCGCGTTCACCCTCGACGCCGAGTCGGTGGCGGTGATCGGTGTCGGCAATGTGGCGGTCGACGTGGCCCGCATCCTGATCCGCAATCCGGACGAGCTGCGAGAGACCGACGTGTCCCAGCCGGTGCTCGATGCACTGATGGCCAGCAAGGTGCGCGAGGTGCACATGATCGGCCGTCGCGGGCCGGCGCAGGCCAAGTTCACGACCAAGGAGCTGCGCGAGCTCGGCGAGCTCGAGGGCGTGGACGTGGTCGTCGGCGACGGCGAGGCTGACCTGGACGCCTTCGACGCGACCGGGGAGAGCGCCCGGCTGGCCGAGACCGACCGGCACGTCCGCGGCAACTATGCGGTGATTAAGGACTGGGCGCAGCGCACGCCGTCCGGCACCGGCCGCAGGCTCACCGTGCGTTTCTGGCTCCGCCCGGTCGAGATCCAGGGTGCGAACGGGGCCGTCTCCGGGCTGACCCTCGAACGCACCAGGCTGGACGAGTCCGGCAAGCTCCAGGGAACGGGTGAGCTCGAGGCGCTGCCGGTCCAGATGGTGCTGCGTTCCGTCGGATACCAGAGCGTGCCGCTGGCGGGCGTGCCGTTCGACGACCGCAACTACGTCGTGCCGAACGAGGCCGGCCGGGTGATCGGGCCCGATGGCCGGCCGCTGCGGGGGCAGTATGTGGCCGGCTGGCTCAAGCGCGGGCCGACCGGCGTCATCGGGACGAACAAGTCCGACGCCGCGGAGACGGTCCGCTCGCTGCTGGCCGACCTGGCCGGCGGGCCTGGTCCTGACGATGTCCAGCTGCCGCGGGCCGGCCTGCTGCGGATGCCCGACGGTGCTCCCGCGGGTGAGTCGCCGCTGGCCGGGCTCCTGGCCTACCGCGGGATCCGGCACGTGAGCTACGACGACTGGCTCGGCATCGAGGCGGCCGAGAAGGAACTCGCGGCCTCGCTTGGCCGTGGCGCGCGGGTGAAGCTGGCCAGCCGCCAGGACATCCACAAGGCCTGCGGCCTGAGCTAAGCGGGCGCCGAACTCAGCTGTTCGTCCGGTATTCAGGAGCTGCTCACGGCCATCGGCAGGCGGCTTGACCGGCTGAGGTACCAGCCGAGCGCCTCGCATGAGTCATGCCTCGGGCAGGCCAGAGCGGTCAGTCCGGCCTGAATGTGGCGACCGGTCAGCGCGTTCGCCGGCAGCCTTCCGGCCGGGACGCGAGCCCACCGGCCACCGTCCCAGGTCAGCGCCACCGGGTAGGCCGGCCCGTCGGTCAGCACGTAGCCGGCCGCCGCGCAGAAGCCAGCGGCCGGGCAGGCGATGCCGGTGAGCTGCGAGCTGAGGCCGCGCCTGGGCATGCCCGGCGTCGGCGT
>JASHUE010000184.1:0-5173 GCA_030040195.1 Streptosporangiaceae bacterium
CGCTCGTGCCACGATCGTGGCGTGCCCGAGTATTTGATCAGAGACACCGATTCGAGCAGCTGGCCAGCGATCCCACAAAGCCGACTACTCGAAGTCCTCGACCCCCGTGGTTACGGCAGCGTGAAGGTCGACGGTCCTGGTGACCTGCGGCTGGTTCTCGCATGGTGTGAAATGGTCTTCTCAGGTGAGGAGGCTGGCTGGCAGGTCTGGTTTGAAGGAGACATCACCGGCCACGACACCGACAACCTCGTCTCGCAGGTTGCCCGCCAAGTCGAGGAGTTCACCGGCGGACGCATCGAATGGGTTCGCTTCGACTGAAGCGTTCGCAGGAAAAGGACACAACTGACAGCAACGGTGACAGCAACGGCACTGCACCACGCCTGAGCGCAGCGACCGGCGACCACGCGCACTCTCGCACGATGCGCGACTACCCGGGATATGGCCGGCCTGAAAGACGGACGGTCGAGCCATGCCCGTTGCGTGTCTGTGAGTCTTGGTTCGCAGGTATCGGCCGTGTGCTAGGTCGGGTCCCGCCAGGTTTGGTGGCTGGCGGCGCCGGGCGACTCTCTGCGTGCCTGACCGCCGGCGGCGTGTCTTCGATCGCCCGTGTCCGGGCTGAAAAGATGCGTTACCGGCAGGTTGGGCGGTGTACATAGCTGGACGTTTCAGAAGATAGAGAGCACGCTAAGATGCCTATAGCTGGGCACGATGGCCTCGGAGGACCGATGCCGCGAGGGCGGAAACTCTTCTGGACGATTATCGGAAGCGTCGTAGCTGCGGTGGCGGTAGTAATAGCACTCATCCACGTCAATTCTGGCGCGCTGCCAAAGGCAGCCTCGTCGCCGGCGCCTCGCGTCTCGGCCAGTGCAAGCCCTCAAGCTGGCACGTTAGCTCCGGTGGTAATCCCGAGACCGTCTAGCACATCCTCGTTCTCGTATCTCTCAGATCTAACCCCTTCCAGTAATCTCGGCGAGCTGGTCTACCCGGGTCCGGTTAAGATAGACGGATCAATTTATCCCAAGAGCATCTCTTTCTCCTGTGACAATGGTGACCTGGCTGATTTTCCTGCGGTATATAGGCTGAACCATAACACTCGCCAATTCGAAGCCACTGTTGGAGTCGAGGCCCAGTGGCCCTCCGATTACCTCGTGGGCGTATCACTACTTGGCGATGGTCGCCCTCTCCTTTCCTTCAGTGTCAGCGTCCTTAAGCCAAAAACCGTCGATGTCAATGTGACAGGGGTCCATGTCCTCACGCTCGCATGCTTCACCCCCGGTATCACTTCGGCGGCCAGTTCGGCGAACATAGAGGTCGCGTGGGGAAACGCACGTGTGACTGAAGCACACTGACTGCCTGCTACGGGAGGCTATCCAGCCGGACCGTCTCGAGCTGGTTCGAGGCGAAGTTCGCAACCAGCAGTAGCTGGCCGCCTGGACCTGAGGCGATGTCACGCGGGAACGCGCCTGACGGCAGGTAGCCGAGTAGGGCTGGTCGGCCGGCCAGCACGTCTGCGACATCGACCACGGCGAGATTGGGATGCTCGCCAGGGATGTCGAACCGATCCGAGTCCGCAATGACAAGCAGCTGGCCGTCCCTGGCCACGCCGATCCCGACGGGCAGTTCGCCTACCCTGATGCTCGCCAGCAGCGGATGCCGGGAGCCGTCCGCAAGGGCACTCGCCGAGAAGGCCAGCAGCGCATCGCTGGCGCGGGCCGTGACCCAGACCACCCGTCCGTCGTCCGAGGTGATCACGCGCACCGGATTGCACCCTGCCGGGACTCGGGTGATGACCGAGTGCGCGGGGTCTGTCTCAGCCCGCGCGACGCTGATAACGCTCAGCGAGCCGACGTTGCCGGTCGTCCCGGTGGCCTCGCTGGTCGAGTACAGCCATTTGCCATCCGGCGAGACGGCCAGCCCGACCGGCGCGAACTGGGTCGGTATCGCCCCGACGTAGCTGGCCGTGCCGTAATGACCTGCCAGCGCCCGGCTGAGGTTGAAGACAGCGACCTTATCGGCGCCTTCCTCGCTGACGAAGGCGTACCGGCCGTCCGGCGTCACGGTTACCTCGATGACGCCCGCGATCCGCCCGCCCGGCACGGTGACCTGACCGAGGACGGGGTCCTTGCCGCCGCGCTCGGCAGCGGCCGTGCTGATGACGGTGATGCCGTCCACGAGGTGGTTGACCGCCAGCAGGTACCGGCCATCCGGGGTCAGCACGGCACCGGCAAGGGCGAACATGATGCCGTGGCCGGTGTTGGCGCCGATCTCGCGGATTAGCCGGGCCGGGCCGGCAGCGCCGATCCTGACGACGCCGACGGTATCGTCCAGGGCCACGAATCCCCAGTGATCGTCAGGCATCACCGCGACGCCGAACGGCATGCTCGGCAACCTCAAGGTCGCCCGGCGGCGGGCGGGGACTCGGACCGAGACGAGCGGCATCCTGGTCAGCGTCACCAGCGACCTGGGCAGCTCGGGAGCTCGCTGCGTCGCGGTCGTGCAGCCCGGCAGGGTTGCGGAAACCGTGCCGTAGCCCTGCATGGTGACCGGTGGCGGGGGCTTCACCGCCGGGGCGCGGGCCGCGGTCCGGGAGGGAGCGCCTGAGCAGGCGGCCAGCACGACGATGGCCGCCAGGGTTCCACTGGCTAGCCCGCCCGGCACAGCGCCGCGGACTAAGCCGAAGCGGTTGACGCGACGGCGCATTCCCTGACCCCCGTAACGCGTACCTGCCAGCGCAGCCAACGGGCGGGCTCGGCTGCTCAGATGACCACCGCCCGAACCATGCCCGTTTCATCATGAAGCGGGCTAATTGAGGATATAACAATTGCGAGGGAAGTGCCTTCTTGGGAAATCCGGCTACGGGCCTCGACCACCCGCTCGAAATCGCCAACAGGGCCGGCAGCGTCGGCCGGCGACCGGGGCGATGCGGCTGACGACATCGACGTGACCGCGCATGTCCTGGGGACAGCATGCAGCAGCACGTGGCGGGCGCCTCCACTTTTACGTTACTACGCACCGGGGGGCTTGCGGCAAGACCACAGTCATGCCGCAGAATGGCTGGCCGGTCGAAACCTCCCGGACTTGGGGGCGCGAGGTGCGTGTGTTGTCGAGGACGAATGGGTCGGTCAGCCCAGCCGTCGGGGAACGGGCCCGGCGCGTGACGACGGGGGTGCGGCGATGACCCGCCATGCCGTGGTAATCGCCGGCGGAGGTCCGACCGGGATGGTTCTGGCGGCCGAGTTGGCGTTGGCGAAGGTCGACGTGGCGATCGTCGAACGGCGCGCCAGCCAGCAGATCGAGAGCTCGCGCTCCGGCGGCCTCCAGTCGCGCACCATCGAGGTGCTCGACCAGCGCGGCGTCGCCAATCGGTTCCTGGCCGAGGGGAAGGCGATGCAGGTCCAGGCGTACGCCGGGATCCCCCTGGACATCAGCGACTTCCCCACCCGGCACAACTACGGGCTCGCCTTGTGGCAGAGCCATTTCGAGCGCATCCTGGCCGCCTGGGTCGACGAGCTGGGCGTGCCGATCACTCGCGAACGTGAGGTGACGGGCTTCGCCCAGGACGACACCGGTGTCGACGTCGAGCTCTCCGACGGCACTTCAATGCAAGCGGCATATCTCGTCGGGTGCGATGGAGGACGCAGCCTGATCCGCAAAGCAGCCGGCATCGAGTTCCCCGGGTGGGATCCGACAACCAGCTGGCTGATCGCCGAAGTCGAAGTGACCGAGGATACGCCGCGGGGCATCCGCCGCCAGGGCGCGGGCGTCCACGCCCTCCACCGGATGGAGGACGGGCGGACGGTGCGGATCGTACTGACGGAGGAGCATGTCGAACACGCCGGCGAGCCCACCCTGGAGGATCTCAGCGAGGCGCTCATCGGGGTCTACGGGACGGACTTCGGGGTGCATAGCCCGTCCTGGATCTCTCGTTTCACCGACATGACCCGGCAGGCGGCGTCCTACCGCCAGGGACGGGTGCTACTCGCGGGCGATGCCGCCCACGTGCATCCCCCGCAAGGCGGACAGGGCCTCAACACCTGTGTGCAGGATGCCGTCAATCTCGGGTGGAAGCTCGCCCAGGTGGTCAACGGGACATCACCAGAAAGTCTGCTCGACACCTACCACGCCGAGCGGCACCCGGTGGCTGCCCGCGTACTCCAGAACACCATGGCGCAGATCGCGCTCAGCCGGACCGACGATCGCACCGGGGCGTTGCGCGACACCATGACCCATCTGCTGGGCATGGACGAGCCGCGCAAGCGGATCGCCGGGATGATCTGCGGCCTGGACATCCACTACGACCTCGGGAATGGACACCCGCTGCTCGGGCGCAGAATGCCCGACCTCGACCTCGTCACTGCAGACGGCCCGCTTCGCGTATTCAGATTGCTGCACGACGCCCGGCCTGTGCTGCTGAACCTCGGCGAGCCCGGAGGCTTCGACATCACGCCGTGGGCGGACCGGGTGCAGCTGATCGACGCCAAATATGCCGGCCCGTGGGAGCTTCCAGTACTGGGCCCGGTCGCCGCTCCCGCGGCCGTGTTGATCCGGCCCGACGGACATGTCGCCTGGGTCGGAGGCCAAACCGACCTCGGACTCCATGACGCCCTCACCACCTGGTTCGGGCCGCCCGCCCCACGGTCTCGCAGCTAGGAAACTACGCGCGCCTGACCGTCATCGCGTTCGAGGCAGACGAACTTGAGCTGACAGGCGCGGCGCTGGACAAAGTCTGAGCAAGGATTGCCTATGAGCAACTCCCGGCAGATCCGCGCGTCTGTCGTGGTCGTGGGCGGCGGACCAGTCGGGCTCGGTCTGGCGACCGCGCTCGGCCAGGCGGGGATACGGACCGTGCTGGTGGAACGCGGTCGGGAGCCGTCGACGATCCCGAAGGGACAGAACCTGACGGCGCGGAGCCTGGAGCACTTCTACTTCTGGGATTGCGCCGATCAGCTACGCGCCGCGCGGCTGCTGCCACCGGGATTCCCGATTGGCGGCATCACCGCGTACGAGAGCCTGGCGGGCGAGTACTGGTACGCCCCGCCCGGCCGCGAGACGGTGGGCGACTTCTACTTCGAGCGGGCTGAACGGCTCCCGCAGTACCTGACCGAGTCCGTGCTGCGCAACCGCGTCGCCGACCTGGGCTCCGTGATCGGGATGTTCGGCTGGTCAGCTGTTC
>JASHUE010000185.1:0-3237 GCA_030040195.1 Streptosporangiaceae bacterium
CGACACGTGCTACTTCGGGACTAGTCACACCAGTCAGATCACCGTCACTCAGGTAGATGGCGGCCCAGGCGCTGGTCCGGGTAGCGGCGAAGCGGCGCTGGACGTCGACAACGTTTCCGCGATCGCGCCCGGCGCGAAGATTCACGTCTTCGAGGGCCCGAACATGGACGATCCGTTCGGTCCGCTGGACACGTGGAACGCCATAGCTGAGGCGGATGACGCGAGCCAGATCTCGACCAGCTGGGGCGAGTGCGAGGGCGAGGAACAGGAGGGCGCTCCTGGCGTGCAGCAGGTGGAGAACGAGATCTTCGAGCAGACGGCGGCTCAGGGGCAGACCGTGTTCGCAGCGGCCGGAGACGACGGCTCTGACTCCTGCGCTGCGCACGACAGCGTCCCGGTGGCGCCCGATCTGTCTGTCCTCGACCCTGCAAGCCAGCCGTACGTGACCGCTGTGGGCGGGACGACCATGCTCGACGCTTCCGAGCCTCCGACTGAGAGCGTCTGGAACAACGGCAGCTCCGGCGGTGCGGGCGGCGGCGGAATCTCCGAGACCTGGGCGATGCCGCCATGGCAGGCAGGACAGGCGGTGCCGCAGACCGCAGCCGACGAGGCCTGCAGCAATGACCCGTCAGGCACCGCGGACAACTATCACATCCAAGGGATCGCCACCACCCTGCCTGGCGGCACCACGTGCCGGGAACTACCTGATGTGAGTGCTGTTGCCGATCCCCAGACCGGCATCACGATCGTCTACGCAGGCTCCTGGTATCTGATCGGCGGAACGTCGTCAAGCACGCCCTTGTGGGCCGCGATGCTCGCCGATATCAACGGATCGAGCGATTGCCACAGCCTCGCGGGCGGCGTGGGCTTCGTCAGCCCGCTGCTGTACCAGGTCGCATCTTCATCGCCAACTGCCTACGCGGACGCGTTCAACGACATCACGGTCGGTAACAACGACAACCTCGGTGTCGGCGGAGCGGTGGACTACCCGGCAGCGAAGGGCTATGACCTGGCTACTGGTCTCGGAACGCCGCGCATCACCAACACCAACGGCGCCCCTGGCCTGGACGCACAGCTATGCGCCGCCGCGGTTGGGAATGTCGCCGGCGGCCCGCAGGTGACTTCGCTAACACAGCTAACCGGTACGCATAGCATCGCTGGTGGCGGGACACTGCAGATCGACGGGACCAATTTCGGCAGCTCCCAGGGATCCGTCTACTTCGGTAACGTCGACGCCACCGTGGTCAGCTGGTCAGCTACCTCGATTACCGTCGATATCCCGGCCTATCCGGCTCCGATCGGCTCTCCGGCCGGCGCCGCGGGACGGGCTGACGTCACGGTCGTGGCGGCGGGCACCCCGACCCAGTCGAGCTCGCCCAATGCCAACGCTGTCTACCAGTACACGGCCAGCTCCCCCTCAGGCGCTCCGGTCGTCGATTATGTGAGCTCGTCGAACGGCCCGACCGGCGGCGGCAACACCGTCGAAATCGTCGGAGCGGCATTCGAAGGAGCCACCAGTGTCGACTTCGGCGACGTCGCCGCGACGTCGTTCACTGTGCAGAGCGACAACGAGATCAGCACTACCGTCCCAGCCAGTGACGGTAACTGCGCGGTGAGCGCATCGCAGGGCATGTGCGCCGTCGCGGTCACGGTGACGACGCCATCAGGGACGAGTTCTGGCCCGGCTATCCTGCCCGCCTACCAGGGACCGATCGTCTTCCAGCCGAACGGGGCTTTCCCCGCCCCCGCAGGTTGCGGTTGCGAGATCGTGCCTGCACCGGAGGAGTACGACTACGCTCCCGCGCCGACCATCACTTCGGTCAGCCCGACCTACGCCAGTGAGGCCGGGACGTCCGCCGAAGTGATCACTGGGACCGGCTTCAACATGCTCACTTTCGAGTGGGCGAACGTCGGCCCATCTGGGACGAATTTCTCCGAGGACTTCGACACCCTCGGTATCACATCGACTCAGATCGTCCTGGGCATTCCAGCCGCTGAACCGACAACGGAACCGTTCTCGGCGCCGCTATCGGTCGATAGCGCTGGCCAGTTGTCCAACGTCTCCTCGTTCGACTACGCGGGGACCCCGGTCCTGACCAGCATCTCCAAGCACGTGGCCGCCCAGCAGGATCCGGGTACACTGACCATCACCGGTCATGGCCTGTCAGACGTCAGCAGCGTCGTGTTCCAGGTAGTTCCGCCGCTGAACTTCCTCTACTCGACCTCGACGACGATCACCAACCAGACCGACACCTCACTGACCGTCGCCATACCGCAGAACTACATCTTCCCGTCGGACGTGCTCGTCTGCAGCGTCACCGGTTGCAGCCCGCCCGACTTTGCGGTGGATGGGTTCCAACTGGCGTACGCAGGTCGGCCGGTAGTCAACTCGAGCAGTCCGGCGTCGGGTCCGGCGCACGGCGGCACGCTGGTAACGATCCAGGGTGCGCTTGACGGCGAGTTGACGGCTGTCGATTTCGGAACCACGCCGGGAACGATCATCTCGGAGACGGAGAACTCCGCGAGCGGTCCGATCGAGGTGATCGCGCCACCAGGCAAGGCTGGCACGAAGGTCAACATCACCATCACCACAGTCGGCGGGACGCTGACGTCACCGCCGCAGCCCAGAAGCGCCGTCAATCCTGCGGCCACCTTCACCTATAAGCACAGCTCACCCACTGCTCCAGGTAACGTCGTTGCGAAGGCAGGCGTGAAGTCAGCAAGAGTCAGCTGGCGGGCGCCGAGCAACAACGGCGGTAGCGCGGTGACCGGCTATGTGATCACGGCTAGCGCCAAGGGCCACAAGACGATCACCGTCGATCTATCAGCCCAGGTGACCAAGGTCACCATCAAGAACCTGGCTGCGGGAGCTTCCTGGACGTTTACTGTTCGAGCCAAGAACAAGTTCGGCCTGGGGCTGACGGCGCACGCAGGCCCGGTGAGACCGAGGGCGTAGCCTGCGGGGCCCAATCGGCCATCAGACTGTTACGCGCCTGCCGGGCCACCCCCTTGCGGGGTGGCCCGGCACGCAGGCACTGGCCGCTTACGTGGCGGTCGCGGAGCCGACGATGCAGCCGGTGCCATCCCCGCTGCGCTCGCCGCAGCTCACCCCGCAGACAAGGCCCAGCTCTACACTCAGCCGGGCCTGACGATGACCTACGATCCGGGCGCATCGACCGTCCGCGTGAACGTCCGGCCATTGCCCGATATGTACGTAAGAAGGTGTCCGAGGGGGGA
>JASHUE010000186.1:0-5758 GCA_030040195.1 Streptosporangiaceae bacterium
TTGCACACGGCAACCGCGCCAGCAGGTCGCGCATCAGGTCGCCCGCCTCCGAGACGAACCTCTCCGTGGCCGCCAGTACGTGCAGACGCTGGGCGACCTCGTCGACTTCGGCCAGGCCACGGCGCCACCGGCCCGCGCGCCACAGCGTCGACCCGACGGCCCGGCAGATCAGCAGTTCGGGCACGGCGTTGATCTCAGCGGCATCCAGCCGCACGACGCCGGTAAAGCCGCACATGAGGGCGGTGGCCCGGCCCGGCCAATCCGGTCCTTCCAGCGCGCCGCAGAGCGCGAGCGCGGCGACAAGGTCTTGCACCCGGTAGTCAGCGCCGGCGATCTCGAAGTCGATCACTCCGGTGAGCTCGCCTGACCGCTCGTCGACGAGCACGTTCGACGGGCCGACGTCGCCGTGCACGATCTGAACCGGGAGATCACCCGCCGCGGACTGATACCAGGCGTCGGCTCTCGCGGCCGATGATGCCAGCAGCCGCATTTCCTGGGCGCTGGCGCCGGCCGCCGTCAGCTCGGCGATCAGCTGATCGGCTCCGACGCCCACGGGGAGTGCTGCCAGCGGACCGTCCCCCCAGCGTTGCGGCGCGTCACCGAGCGGCACGTTGCGCAGCGCAGCGCTCAGCCCGCCGAGGCCGGCGCCGATCCGCTTGAGGGCCGGCTCGCCGCGGGGATCAGGGCGCACGCCGGCGATCCAGCAGCACAACGTCGCCGGGCCGCCGGCCGTCTCGACCACCGTGTCGCCGGTAAGCGCCGGCTTGGGCTCGGGCACCGCGAACGGCAGGTCACTCACGCGCAGCCGCGCCAGCAGCCGGTGCTCGGCCAGCACCTGGCCGGCCGACAGGTTCTGGCTGACTCGCAGTACCCAGCGCCGGTCGCCCTGCGATACCAGCGCGGTCCGGTTGTTTGATCCGCGCGCGGCCGGGGTGACCTCCGCGCCGGGGCCGATGCCCCACTCGGCCAGCAGTGCGGCCGTGTCCTGTCGAGCTTGGACCACTGCTCGATGCTGCCCCGGCCGGCGGCGCCGCGCTACGGGATTGTCGCGCGGCCCGGGTTCAGCTCGCCGCGACCGCTGCCCCGGCCCGGCCGGCCAGCGCGTCCAGGATCTCGGTCCTGGACGGCGGCACCGAGATGTCGAGGGACAGACTGTCGTTCCCGACCGTCAGCGTGAACGTGAAGAACGAGCAGCACTCCGTCTCGGCCGCACTCAGCGCGGCGGCCCGGCTGGCGGTGTCCCGGCCCGGTCGCAGCGCCAGCCTGAGCCTGCCGGTCTCCGGACGGTCCACCGTCAGGACCGCGTCCCTGAACAGGTCGCTGAACTCCGCTGCCCGTATGGGCCGCTCCGCCGTCGGCAGCGTGCAGTCTGCGGGTGCCCGGCTCTCTTCGGGGCCGCCGGCGGCCGTAAGGGACTCCAGGTCCGCGAGGATATAGGCCGCCATCGCGTCCGGAAGCACGGCGCGGTACTCCGGCGGCAGGTGGGCGCCGATGCCGCCAAGGAGTTCGGCCAGCTTCCGCGCGGCCGACGTCAGCTCGGCGAGATCCAGTCTGGGTACTGTTCCGGCCACATCAGCCGGCACTATCCCCGGCGCGAAGTCCAGGATGCTGACGATGCCATAGCGCGCGTCCCGCACGTCGTGTGCGAGGGCCCAGAGCCGCCACCAGCAATTGCGCGCCTCGTGCAACTGGGCCAACGCCTCCCACGCCGAGCCGCGCCGCAGGTACTTGCCAACGTCGGCGAGGCAGCACCAGCCGCGGAATGCCCATTCGCGCACCTGCTCGGGCGTTACCGGGGGGCGCTCGGTCCGCACCACGATGGTGTCGTCGGGGTCATACAGGACAGCGATACTCGGGCCGGTGCCGACGTCCACCGAGGCCGGGAACACGACCAGATCCATCTGGCATCGGTCCGCGTACTGGGCGAAGATGCGCTCGTGCGGACCGGTCACTTCCGGCAGTACGTGATGGTAGCTGTCGACCAGCTCGGCCAGCCCGTCGACGACGGTCCTGATGTCGGTAATGGCGGTATCGAAGTCGTCGTCGCGGACCCCGAGGGCCATGTCCAGATCGGACAGCGCGTCGCCCGCGCCCCGGCCGACCGAGCAGCCGACCGCCAGCCAGCGAATCCGGTCGTCGGCTTCGCAGGCGTCCAGCAGCCGGTGCATGATCGCTTTCTGGCCCGCCATCTCGTCCGGGAGGTCGTCAATCCAGCTACGTCCGGTCATGCCCAGCAGCCTAAGTTGCCCTGCGACTGACCCGGAACGCGGTCGTCTGCGGGCACTGTCGGCAGCGGCTGGGAGGCTGGCTCCATGAGCCTGCGGCCGCAGCTGTCCTGGGCGCAGGTCACTGCCGCCCGGCTGGAGCGTCACGCGCTGTCCGAGCCGCTCGGGGACGCCACGCCGGCGCAGATCGCGGGCCGCATCTGCGGCGCGCACGCCCAAGTCATGACGGCCGCGGAGTGGTCGATCGGTCAGCGGCTGGCCGGCTCGACTTGCGCCGACGTGCGGTCGGCATTGTGGAAAGAACGCAGCCTGGTCAAGACGTTCGGCCCGCGGGGCACCGTGCACCTGCTGCCGGCGGCTGACCTGCCCCTGTGGACCGGCGCGCTGTCCGCGCTGCCGCAGAACACGAGCGGACCGGCCAGCACGTACCTGACACCCGATCAGGCTGTTTCTGTCGTGCAAGCCATGGGGCTGGCGCTCGCAGCGGACGAGCTCACCGTCGACGAGCTGGGCGAGGCCGTCGTCGGGCACTGTGGCAGCTGGGCCGCTGACGAGGTGATCCCGGCGTTCACCGGGATGTGGCCGCGCTGGCGGCAGGCGCTGACGCTCGCCGCCGCGCGCGGCGTGCTCTGCTTCGCGCCCGGCCGGGACCGGAAGGTCACCTACACCAGCCCGCGCCGGTGGCTGCCGGGGTTCGAGCCGGCCGCTGCCGAGGCGGCACTCGGATGGCTCGTGAGCCAGTATCTGGGCGCCTACGGGCCGGCCACCGCGCACGACTTCGGTCGCTGGGTGGGATTGCCAGCGAGCATGGCGGCCGATGTCTTCGCCGCGCACGCGGACCGCCTGCAGGAGGTCGAACTGGCCGGGACGCGGGCATGGCTAGCTGCCGGGCCCTGGCGCGCTCCTGACCGGCCGCGCGGGGTTCGGCTGCTGCCCTACTTCGACGCTTACGTGGTCGGCGGCCGGCCGCGAGGGAGGCTGTTTCCTGGCGTGGCGGCGGAGCGTGCTCTGGTCGGAGGGAGGGCTGGAGGCCAGGCCGGCACGAAGCCGGTCCTGCTGGTCGACGGCGTGGTCGCCGGGCTCTGGCATCAGCGCCGGACCGGGCGCAGGCTCGCGATCACGGTCGAGCCATTCGGCGAGCTGACCGCGAGCCAGGACCGCGAGCTGAAGGACCAGGCCGAGCAGGCCGGCGAGTTCTGGGGTTGCGCGGTCGGACTGACACTGGCCCCGGTGACAGCTCGTTCCCATCTGTAGGCCGTCGCCGCGCCCTACCGTTGCCTTATGAGCGCTGCGGAGGGAGCGGGAACGCTGACCGATGCCGTGCAGGCAGGCCTGCAGGGGACTGGTCTGGCCAGCCTGGCGGCCGGGGTGCAGCGGCTGATGGAGGCCTACCGATCGGGCGAGGTGCCCGCCGCCCCCGTGCTTGCCTCCGCGCGGGAGGTGGCGGCGTACGCCGCGTACCGGATGCCGGCGACGGCTGCGGCGGCGGGCGCTGCGTTCGCGCAGATGCGGCGCGGGCTGCCCGGCTGGACTCCGGGCCTGGTGCTGGACTTCGGGGCGGGAACGGGCGGTGCCTCGTGGGCCATCGCCGATCAGCTGCCGGCCGCAACCGGACTAACCCTGCTGGAGCAGTCCAGCGAGGCCATCAGGCTGGGCCAGGCAATCCTGGCCGAGTCCGACTCGGCCGCGTTGCGCGGCGCGGCCTGGTGCCACTGGCGTCTCGACGCCGGGCAGACGGCGGCGCCAGGCTCCGCCGACCTGGCCGTCGCCGCCTATGTGCTGGGCGAGCTGGCCGAGCCGCAGCAGCAGCGGCTGACCGAGCTTGCCGCCGCGGCCGCGCCGGCGGTGCTTCTGCTCGAGCCGGGCACGCCCGCGGGCCACCGCCGGATCCTCGCCGCCCGTGCCCGGCTCCTGGCTGCCGGGTACCAGGTCGTGGCCCCGTGCCCGCACCAGCTCGGCTGCCCGCTGGAGGTGCCGGGGGACTGGTGTCACTTCGCGGCACGGCTTCAGCGCTCGGCCATCCACCGGCGGGTCAAGGGCGCGGATCTGCCGTACGAGGACGAGAAGTTCAGCTACGTGGCGGCCGCGCGACCCGGCGTCGGTTCGCCGGACCGGCCGGCCGGCCGGGTCGTTCGCCGGCCGCAGCAGCGCAAGAACCTGGTGACGCTCGACCTCTGCTCCCGGGACGGCCGCGCCACGAAGCTGCCCGTCGGCAAGAGCAAGGGCGAGGCGTACCGCCGGGCCAGGAAGACTTCCTGGGGCGATCGCTGGGATGCCGCCGTTCCTGAGTTCAGTCATGATGGTGAAGCGTGACGGAAGCACGTGATCAGTGGCATCGCTGGCTCCTTGAAGTCCGGCACGGCGGCGACGCGGAGTACCGCGAACAGATGCTGGCCAACTCGCTGCACCCGGCCCGTGACCACGTGCTGGATCGCGCCGAACTCCGGCCCGACGACACGCTGCTGGACGTCGGCTGCGGTGACGGGCTGATCGCGTTCGGCGCGCTCGACCGCCTGGGCCCGGCCGGCCGCGTCATCTTCTCTGACGTCTCCGTAGACCTGCTCGACCACTGCCGGGAGGCGGCCGAGGTGAGCGGGCAGCTTGGCCGGTGCGAGTTCGTGCAGGCGACCGCGGACCGGCTCGAGGGCATCGGCGATGCATCAGTGGACGTCGTCACGACAAGGTCGGTGCTGATCTACGTCAAGGACAAGGCGACGGCATTCAGCGAGTTCCGCCGGGTGCTGCGGCCAGGCGGGCGCATCAGCCTGTTCGAGCCGATCAACGTACTCATGCACGCATGCGAGATGGATACCTTCATGGGTTATGACGTCGGCCCTCTGGCGCCGGTCATGGAGAAGGTCAGGGCCGTGTTCCGGACATACCAGCCCGACGGGGACCCGATGACGGACTTCGACGATCGCGATCTGGTCCGGCTTGCGGAGCAGGCCGGGTTCGCCAAGGTCGACCTGGAGCTGCAGGTGACGGTGAAGTCATCGCGCGTCCCCGTGCCGTGGGGCCGGTTCCTGCGCATGTCGGGCAACCCGCTGGTTCCTCCGCTGGCCGAGGTTCTCGACCAGGCGCTGACCGACCAGGAGAAGGCCACCTTCACCGCACGCCTGCGTCCGCTGGTCGAGACCGGGACCGGCCGGGACCGGCTCGCCGTGGCGTACCTGCAAGCAAGCAACGACGAGTCGGCGCCGGCCTGAGGCGGCGCTGCCGCGGCGGACGCCTGAGGCACCGCAGATGACCTCGTTACGCTGTGAATTGCAGTTGAGTGCTCGGATGACAGTCAGGGAAGGGCGGACAGATGCCGGGGATCGCCGTCGTGGGGTTCGGCCGGATCGGCAGGTCGGCGGTCAAGGCAGCGCTCGCGGCCAAGCTGTTCACGCCGGCGGTGATCGTCGATGTGGCGGCGGCTGACATCATGGCGGCGCTGTTCGAGTTCGACACCAATTACGGCCGGTGGCGTGACCCCGTGCGGGCCGAGGACGGCAGCCTTGTCATCGGGGATGCGTCCATTCACTGGGTGGACG
>JASHUE010000187.1:0-3920 GCA_030040195.1 Streptosporangiaceae bacterium
CGCGGGTCGTCGGGTTCCGGCTGTCGGGCGAGCTGCCGTCAGGGGCGACCGCCACCGACCTGGTGCTGACGATCACCGAACTGCTTCGCAAGCACGGTGTGGTCGGCAAGTTTGTCGAGTTCTACGGCGAGGCGGTGGCCGCCGTCCCGGTCGCCAACCGGGCCACGATCGGGAACATGAGCCCCGAATTCGGCTCGACTTGCGCGATCTTCCCGATCGACGCCGAGACGCTGGCCTACCTCAAGCTCACCGGCCGGCCGGCGGAGCAGGTGGCGCTGGTCGAGGCTTACGCGAAGGAGCAGGGCCTCTGGCACGACTCGGCCGGCCACGCCAGGTACTCGGAAGAACTCCAGCTCGACCTGTCGACGGTGGTGCCGTCCCTGGCCGGGCCGAAGCGCCCGCAGGACCGGGTGGCGCTTAGCGACGCGAAGACTTCGTTCCGCAACTCTCTCGGTTCTTATGTCCAGCTCGACAAGCTGGACGACGATATCGCCGACACGTTCCCGGCCTCCGATCCGTTCGTCGCCGACAGCGAGAACGGCAACGGCACGATCGTCAGGACTGCTGGCAGCCACGGCGGCCGGCCCTCCGCGCCCGCCGAGGTCACGCTCGATGACGGCACCAGGACCTCGGTTGACCACGGCTCGGTTGTGATCGCGGCGATCACGTCGTGCACCAACACCTCCAACCCGTCGGTGATGGTGGGCGCGGCCCTGCTGGCCAAGAAGGCGGTCGAGGCCGGGCTGGAGCGCAAGCCATGGGTGAAGACCACGCTGGCGCCCGGCTCGAAGGTGGTCATGGACTACTACGAGCGCGCGGGCCTGACCCCCTACCTGGAGAAGCTCGGCTTCAGCCTGGTCGGCTACGGCTGCACGACGTGCATCGGTAACTCAGGCCCGCTGCCCGAGGCGATCAGCGCGGCCGTCGCGGCCAACGACCTCGCGGTGGTCTCGGTGCTGTCCGGCAACCGCAACTTTGAGGGCCGCATCAATCCCGACGTCAAGATGAACTACCTGGCCTCGCCCCCGCTGGTCGTGGCCTACGCGCTCGCCGGGACCATGGACATCGACTTGACGACAGAACCAATAGGAACGGGGTCGTCCGGCCAGCCGGTGTACCTGCGGGAGCTGTGGCCTGCCCCAGCCGAGATTGAGTCGATCGTGGAGACAGCCGTCGCGGCGGAGATGTTCACCAGGGACTACGCCGACGTGTTCAGCGGCGATGAACGCTGGCAGGAGCTGGACGTGCCGCCGGGCGACACGTTCGCGTGGGATCCGGACTCCACGTACGTACGGCACCCGCCGTATTTCGAGGGGATGCGAACCAGGCCGACCCCGGTGACCGACA
Organism: Streptosporangiaceae bacterium; assembly: GCA_030040195.1. Taxonomy (GTDB): domain Bacteria; phylum Actinomycetota; class Actinomycetes; order Streptosporangiales; family Streptosporangiaceae; genus JAJYUU01. Next base: position 1,348 of record JASHUE010000187.1, read on the forward strand.
TCCACGGCGCCCGTGTGCTGGCGGTGCTCGGCGACTCGGTGACCACCGACCACATCTCCCCGGCCGGAGCGATCAAGACCGACAGCCCGGCCGGCAGGTACCTGACCGAGCACGGCGTGCAGCGGGCCGACTTCAACAGCTACGGCTCCCGGCGCGGCAATCACGAGGTGATGATCCGGGGCACGTTCGCCAACATCCGGCTGCGTAACCTGCTGGCGCCCGGCACCGAGGGCGGGGTCACGGTCAAGCTGCCCGAGGGCGAGGAGATGTCGATCTACGACGCGTCGCGTCAGTACCTCGAGACCGGGACGCCGCTGGTCGTGCTCGCGGGCAAGGAGTACGGGTCAGGTTCGTCGCGCGACTGGGCTGCCAAGGGCACCGCGCTGCTCGGGGTCCGGGCGGTCCTGGTCGAGTCGTTCGAGCGAATCCATCGCTCGAACCTGATCGGGATGGGGGTCCTGCCGCTGCAGTTCAAGCCGGGCGACAGCCGCGAGTCCCTGGGCCTCACCGGGCACGAGGTGTTCGACGTGACTGGCGTTGAGGCGATCAACTCAGGCGACACGCCGCGCGAGGTCACGGTGCGCGCCGATGACAAGGAGTTCACCGCGATCGTGCGGATCGACACGCCGGGCGAGGCCGAGTACTACCGGCACGGCGGGATCATGCAGTACGTGCTGCGCTCGCTGCTCAGCCGGGCCTGACCCGCCGTCCGCGCCGAGACTAAGCCGATACAAGGCCGATACCGCGTCGCCTCAACCGGCGCCGCGTTCCCGGCGTCCCCCTTGTGGCAGGAATAGTCCGAGAAGGGGGTCCACCGATGAGGTTTACTCGTTTGCGCATCGCGGCGACGGCCGGCCTGGTGACGGTGGCTGCGGCCACGGCTGCGACGGTGCTTGCGGCCGCGCCCGCGTCCGCCCGCCCGGCGGCAGCCAAGGCGACGCCGGTCGTGCTGGTCAACCAGTGCAGCGGCAAGGGTCAGGTGAAGCCTTCGCCGACCATTCCGCTCCCTGAATGCATGCCTTCCAGCGTGTTCATTGGCAAGGCGTCGTGGACGAGCTGGGCCTCGGTGGCGTTCGGCGCGGGCGTCCTGGAGGTCAACAACTGCACGCCGAGTTGCGCCGGGGGCAAGTTCATCAAGTACCCGATCCTGATCGTCTTGTGGCGGGCCGAGCCGTGGGCAGGCAAGAAGGGTGAGGACTACTTCAGCCGGATGACGTGGATCTATACCGGCAAGCGGCCGAGTGGCGTCCCGGTGACGCACACGCTCAACTGGCCCGCCGCGGCCGAGTGAGGCCGTCTTCGGCGGGGAGTCGCTGAACTGCCCGAGCAAGGTATCGGCCGGGTAAAAGCTCCGGGCATATCCGCAGCAAACCCACCTAAAGTTCGTCGGCGCCACTACTGTCGTGCCGGTGAGATGTTTGTTGCCGGATAGCAAGTACTGCGTAGCGCGGGCGGGCTTTGCCGCTTCGACCGTCGCCCTGGGCGGCTCCTCCCGGCCGTGCCGGCGATGGTAAGCGTCGCGGCCGCGGCCGTGCCGCTGTCCACGCCTGACCTGTGGCTGACCGCGGTTGAGCGCGGCGTCATGCTGGCCGGGCTGGCGATCTCGCTCGGCGGCCTGGCGGGCCGGGGCCTGTCGCGCCAGTACAAGGGTGACCGGCCAGGGCCGTTGCCTGACCCGTGGGCGGTGCGCGGCGCCCTGCTTGGCGCCGTCGCGTGCGCCGCGCTGCTCATTACCGCGGTGGTCGGTCCCGGCCTCGCCGCCGACCTGGCCCGGCCGGCTCCTGAAGGCCTGCACTCAGGGGGCACCGCGGAGATCGCCGCGATCGAGCTTGTCCTGTTCGCGCTGGCCGCCCTGGCGCTGCGGCTGCGCCAATCGGGCCTGGGCACCCTGCTGCTGTGCTGTGTCGTGCTCGCCGAAGGGATCAGGTCGCATCCCGAGGGCATCCTCCCGGCGGCAGGCGCGTTCGTCGCCTACTGCCACATCTTCCCGGCGATCCTGTGGGCCGGGATGCTTGTCTACGCCATCCGGGCCGCGCTGGCGTGGCGCGGTGACACCGAGGCAGCCCGCGGGATCATCCGCCTGTACGCGACCGCGGCCGCCTGGCTGTTCGCGCTCATCATCGTGACCGGGGTGATCTCGGCGCTGGTCGTGCTGCCGGTCGGGCATCTCGGGTCCGCGCTCACCACCACTTACGGCTCGTTCCTGATTGCCAAGGCGGTGCTGGTCGCTGTGGCGGCCGGATTGGCGATGGCGGGCCGGACCCGGCTGCGGCGCGAGCACGGAGCGGGGTCGGGACCCGCTCTCGTCACCCGGCTCGAGGTCGGAGCTCTAGGGGCGGTGCTGGCCGTCACCGGTGTCCTCACCGTGCTCACGCCCCCGGCCGCGCCTGCGCACGGGTCCTCGGCGCCGTCCGCCCCGGCCAGCATGCAGCACTTGCGCCCGGTCGGGCGCGGCTGAGCCCACCGAAAACTGGTTGAACCAGGCGCAGCAGGTCAGTCAGTATCCCGGTCATGGCGACCGAGCTTCGGGTGCCAGCATGGGGACGCCGCGGTGCGCTGTTGCTGCGGCCGTG
>JASHUE010000014.1:0-4430 GCA_030040195.1 Streptosporangiaceae bacterium
TCCGCCCGTGCCATCTGTCAGGCAGCGCCGGCAGGCCCGCCGTGCGGCACTGAATCTCGGTCAGGTGGTCGAGCAGATGATCCGCGACGCGGCGCAGCGCCTTGTGCGGGGTCCAGGCGTTGCCGTCACGCTGGATTGGCGCACCGTCCCACCCCAGCCACGTTTCTGCGGTTCCAAGCACCTGACTTACCGCGGCCGGGATGAGCAGTGTTACGTCGCGGTCGTCCACGTCCGGCCGCGCCGCGTAGTCGTCGGCGAACTGATCCACGGTGAGATGTCTGACCATGTCGCGACCGTAGCGGGCAGATACTTCGGCGCAGACCGAACAGTCTCCGGCCACGTCATGCCTAGCGGTACCCAGGGCGATGGTGGCCGAGAATCCTCGGCAGGTTGACCAGGCGGTGGCGCGGGCTCCACCAGACCTCGCTGCAGCCGGGCTCGTTGCAGGCGACCTTGAGATGGCCGCCTCGAGCCGCCCTGGCTGGTGGGCAGTCGCACGGTTCCCAGCTGATCGTCACGGTGCCGGGCTGCCACGGGTGGTGCGCGCGGCACTCAAGCGGAAAGCCCGGCCAGGCTGGCCTCCTGTCCTGATCCACGACATATTCAAACACGTTTTCGATACCGAGAAAACACCAGGGGCAGGCCGGCGGCAGGCCAGCTCACGCCGCCGCGGCGACCACTTCGGCCAGTAGCGCTACGGCCTCGTCGATTTCGTCGTCCCGGAGGTTGCCGTAGCCAAGCAGGAGACCGGGACAGGCCGGGTCCGGCCGCATGCGCAGGTCGTCGAGGCTGGAGATGAAAACGTGCCGCCGCGCCGCGGCCGCGACAATCGCACCCGCGTCGGACCCAGGCGGCAGCTCGACGACCAGCGAAAGACCACCACCGAGGCCCCGGACCCGGTATCCGGGCAGGTGCCGATCGAGTGCCTGCGCCAGCTTCGTCCGGCGGGCCGAGACTCGCAGCCTGGTGGTGCGCAGGTGCCGGTCATAAGCGCCCGTGCGCATCAGGTACACGAGCGCGAGCTGGTTAAGCGCGGGCGGAAGCAGTTGAATCTCGTGTTCGGCCCGCACGCCATCGACCAGCCATCCTGGCGTCACTATCCAGCCGATAATGACCGCCGGACCGACGGTGTGGGTCATGGACCCGAGCAGTGCGACCTGGCTCCTGGCGGTTCCCTGCATGACCGGCGGTGCGGGCCGGTCGCTGAATTCGGCGTCGTAGTCATCCTCGACGATGAGGCCGTCGACTCTCCGCGCCCAGTCGATTAGCTCGCGGCGCCGATGTGGCGCCAGCGGGTTAGCGTACGCGATCTGCCTGGCGGTGCCCACGCAAACGGCCCGCAGCCCGGGGAACTCAACGAGCGCGTCAACCACCAGGCCGTCGTCATCAACCGGCAGGGCGACCAGCTCCAGGCCGCCCGTCTGAGCCGCCTGCCAGAGCCTCGGTGAGCCGGGGTTCTCCATCCCGATGGCCGTGTGCCCCTCCGCCCGGAGCGCGCGCGATAGCTGGGTCAGACCCTGCCCGGCACCGGAGAAGACGCTGATCGTGCTGGGCTCGACGGCAGCCCCGCGGCTCCGGTTCAGGTGCTCGGCGAGAACCGTGCGCAACTCAAGGAGGCCGCCCGGCTCGGAGTAGTCGAGCTGATCGAACGGGGCGGTCTCGGTCACCGCACTGATCGCCTCCGCCCACTTGCGGCGGGGAAACGCGCGCAGCGGAGGCTGGTACGAGAGGAAGTCGTAACCGCGGGGTGGCCCGTGGCGGACGGCAGCAGGCCGGGACAGGTGGGGCACGTCCTCGTCACCCGGGCCCGGCGCCCACCTGACCCTGGTCGCAGAGCCAGTGCGGCCGGTGAGGTAGCCCTCAGTTATCAGGTGCCCGTAAGCCTGGGTCACGGTCCACCGGGACACTCCGAGCCTCGTGGCGAGGGTGCGGCTCGGTGGCAGGGCAGCCCCGGTCGGCAGCCGCCCGTCCCTGATGGCCGTGCGGATCGCCGCGGCCAGGCGCAGGTGCAGCGGACCGGGCCTGGTGTCGGCGAGATCGAACAGCGCCTCCCAGGCCAGGTTGGTCCCAACTTGCGCCACGCATCGGATGGTAGCGGCAGGTACAGGCACGCCGCTTGGTGGCACGAAGTGGGTGCAGAGCTACGGGCTGCCTGGCTGGAACCTGGCCGGGTCGAAGGGAGCCAAGTCCATCGGGGGCTGCTGGCCGAGCGCAAGCGCCGCGGCCGCGAGCCCGCTCCACGGGCCCGCGGTCAGCCCTTCCGGGCCGTTGCCGGTTGCGACAATGAGTCCCTCGGTCAGCTTGCCGATCACCGGGCGCCCGTCGCTGGTCGCGGGCCGGAAGCCGATCCGGGTCTCGAGCAGCGTGGCCTCGGCCAGGCCTGGAGCGACGTCCATCGCCTTGCCCAGCATGGCGCCGACGCCGCCGACGGTGGTCCGGTAGTCGAAGCCAGCCTCCTCGCGCGTCGCGCCGAACACGACGCGGGAGCCGGGGAACGCGAGCAGGTACGGATCGGCGGGCGGCAGGATGACGGGCCAGGACCCGGTGTCCGTGTCCGGTATCTGGGCGTGAATGATCTGGCCGCGCTGCGGGCCGACCGGCAACTGCCAGCCCACCTGCGCGCAGACCTGCGCAGTCCATGCCCCGGCCGCGACGACGACCGTGTCGGCGGCCACGCTTTCAGCGCCGACCGTCACGCCCGTGACCTTGCTCCCGGCGTGATCGAGCACGGCCGGGCCGATTATCTGGCTCGCGCCGTACGAGACCGCGGCCCCGAGCAAGCTGTCCCGGATCTGGCGGCCGTCGACCCGGCCTGCACCGCTAATCCAGACCCCGGCCAGGCTCGCCGCGAGGGGCGGGAACTGCCGCTTCGGCTCGCCCACCCCGACCAGCTCAACCTCACCGATCTCGGGCCGGTCGGCCCGGCTCGACCGCAGCCGCGCAGCGATGCTCTCCAGTCGTCCCGTGTCCTCGCCGACGCGTAGCGCGCCGACTCGGGCATAGCTGGTCTCGGCGTGGCCGTCCTCGGCCAGCATCCCGAGTAGCTCGGGGTAGTACCGCGCTCCGTCGGCGGCAAGCTCATAGCCGGGATCATCGCGATCGTTCCAGGGGCAGATGATCCCGGCGCCCGCATTCGTCGCGGGACCGGGTCGGCCCGCCTCGACGACGACGACCGACACGCCCTCACGGGTCAGGTGATAGGCCACGCTTGCGGCCACAATGCCGCCGCCGACAACGACGATCCTGGTGCTGGCGCTCATGCGCTAATACCTACCAGTTGCGAAGGCCGACGGCTCGCGGCGACCCAGCGGCGCCGACGGCGTTCAGTTAGCCCGCGGCGCTACGCCGCCTCGCCCGCGGGCGCGAGCGACTCCAGTCCCTGCAGGTCGACACAGTGCATGTCCTGCCGGCTGACGACGACCATGAGGACCTGTGTGCACACGGGACAGCGCATGACGGCCCCGGGACCGCGGAGATAGACGGCCGTCTCGGCCACGGGGCCGGTTGCGCCGCAGTGCACGCACGTTCCGATCGCGGTCGTCATCTCGACGCCGAAGATCTCCATCAGGAGCCCGCCGATCGCGTTCCCGTCCAGGTCATCCATCAGTTCCCTCCGATCCCGCCGAACCGCTCGGTCTTCACCCGCTGCGCCGGATAGCTCAGGTTGACGAGGCTGCTCGCCACCGTCTCGACGAACGGCGTCGGACCGCACACGTACGCGAGCGCCTCCTGGTCCGGCGGCCAGGCCACCTCCTCGAGCATGGTCTTGTCCACCCGGCCCCGGTGCCCGGTCCACCCCGCTGGCTGCTGACGGGTGAGTGTATAGATGACCTCGACGCCGGCTCCCTGCCGGTCGAGCTCATCCCGGTAGATCACGTCGGCCAGTGACCTGGCCGAGTACAGCAGCCGGACCGGCACCGTGCTGCCGAGAAGGCTGCGGTGCCGCAGCACTGACCGGAACGGGACGACGCCCGATCCGCCGGCGACAAGCATGAGCGGCGTGGCCGAATCGTCGCCGTCCCAGACGAAGTAGCCGCCGATGGGGCCACGAATCTCAAGTTCATCGCCGGGCCGCAGTTCCTCAGTCAGATACGGCGAGACCTCGCCGTCCTCCAGCCGCTCGACGGTCAGCGCGACGGGCTCGCCCGGTGCTGAGGCGATCGAGTAGGACCGCTCCGCCCGATAACCATCCTCGGCCGTCAGCCGCACGTCCAGGTGCTGGCCCGCCTGGTGCCCAGCCCAATCCGGCGTCTGGAGTTCGATCGTGCGGACCGAGGCGGTCTCATCGACGACCGACGTGACGGTAGCGACCTGCCAGGTCAGTCGCCCGCGTACCGCTGTTCCCGCCATGGATCCCCGTACATGTTGTAACCATAGGTTTCCCAGAATCCCGGCTGGTCCTTGTCCAGCAGCTCCAGGCCGCGGACCCA
>JASHUE010000188.1:0-3930 GCA_030040195.1 Streptosporangiaceae bacterium
GCGGAGATGAACATGCGGTAGCACGCGACGACCTCGGCCTGCTGGGCCTCGCGCTCGGACGGGTCGGGCAGTTGCTTGCACACAAACCCGCCCTTAGCACCGGACGGGACGATCACCGAGTTCTTGACTTCCTGGGCCTTGGCCAGCCCCAGGATCTCGGTGCGGAAGTCCTCGCGTCGGTCCGACCAGCGCAGCCCGCCGCGAGCCACCGGGGCGAATCGCAGATGAACGGCCTCGAACCGCGGCGAGTAAACGAACATTTCGAACTGAGGCCGCGGGGCAGGCAGGTCGGGGATGAGCTGGGCGTTCAGCTTGAAGACCAGGGAGGGAACGGCCTGCGACCCGCGGCTGAAGTAGTTCGTCCGCAGGGTAGCGGTGATGAGCCCGAGATAAGAGCGCAGGATACGGTCCTCGTCCAGGCTCGCGACGTTGTCCAGCGCACCTGCGATCTCCTCCGCGATGGCCTCGCTCCGTTCCGCCCGGCCCGCATCCTTAGCCGGGTCGAACCGGGACTCGAACAGCCGGACCAGCAGCCGCGCGATCGGCGCATTCGACCGCAGGACCCGCTCGATGTAGGCCTGGCTGAAGGTGATGTTGGCCTGGCGGAGGTATTTCGCGTAGGCCCGCAGCATGACGATCTCGCGCCACGACAGTTGCGCGTCCAGCACGAGCGCGTTGAACCCGTCGTCCTCGATCCTTCCGTCCCACAGCGCGCTGAGCGCCCCTTCGACCTGCTCCCTGACTCGCTCCAAGAGGACGCCGGAGGCCACCGCCGACTCGTCGGCAACACCGGTCCGGCGCAGGCCGAAGTCGTAGATCCAGAACGACTGCCGTCCGCCGGTCTGCGCGCCGTGGAACTCGTAAGGGTGCTCGTCGACGACGTCCACGCCCATGTGCTGCAGGCGCGGCAGCACGTCCGTCAGCGTGATCGGGCCGCTGGTGCGGTAGATGGTCAGCCGCCAGACGCGCTTGCCCGAAATGGCAGGCTCGGTCCCCTCGGTTCCGTCTTCGACGATCGGGACGCCGCCCACGTAGTCCTCAGACTCCCAGAGGTCGAACGCAATGTCGTGCCCGGAGTCGCGCAGCCCCATGACCTTGACGAAGTCGCCCACGGCAGCGGAGGCGGGGACATCGGTCTTGTAGGTCTCGGGGATGGAGTCGCCGAGTGTGGCCAGCAATTCCCTGGCCCGCTGAGGTCCGAGCTCACGCGCGGCCTCATCGGTCAGGTCGTCATCCCAGGATCTGACCGCCGAGGCCACGGAGCGCTCCAGCTCGGCCGGGTCCACGTCCGGCAGCTGGGTGCCGCGCTCGGCCCGCAGGACGATGTGCAGCCGCGCCACCGGGGACTCGCCGACCAGGACGCTGTAGTCCAGCTGGCTGGCGTCGAAGGCGCGCTGCAGCACATGCTGGGTCAGCAGCCTGGCCTTCGTGGTGTACCGGTCGCGCGGCATGTACACCAGGGCCGAGACGTACCGGCCGTACGGGTCCTTGCGCAGGAACAGCCGGGTCTCCCGGCGCTCCCGCAGCCGGTGCACGCCCGCGCACACGGCCGCCAGATCGTGGCTTGACGCCATGAAGATCTCTTCGCGCGGATAGAAGTCGAGCACTTCGGTAACTTCTTTGCCGTCATGGCTGTCGGCCGCCATGCCCGATGTCTCCAGCACCTCGGCCAGCTTGCGCCGCAGGACCGGGATGCCCTTGATGGACTCGGCGAAGGCGGCGTGGGTGTACAGGCCGAGGAAGCGGTACTCGCCCACGACCTCGCCGGCCGGCGAGACCCTCTTGACCGCGACGTAATCCAGGTAGCTCGGCCGGTGCACGGTCGAGCGGGAATTGGCCTTGGTCACGATCAGCCGCCGCGGGTCCAGCGCCCTGGCCCGCACCTCGGGCGGCAACGCGGCGAACGAGCCAGGCCCGGTGCGGTCGTGCCGCAGGATGCCAAGGCCACTGCCCGGCACGGCCCGCAGCATGAGCATCCCTTCGTCGTCGGAGATCAGGTCGTACTCGCGGTAACCGAGGAAGGTGAAGTGCCCGTCGGCCAGCCAGCGCAGGAACTCGGCGATCTCCACCGGTGAGCCGGCGGTTCCATCGTCAGGGCCCGCCGGAGCGAGCACGTCGTCCGCGAGCGACAGGGCCTTGCTGCGCATTCTGGTGTAGTCCTCAACCGCCACCCGGACGTCGCCAAGCACGCGTTCCAGGTCCGCGGTGATCTTCTCGGCCTCGCCTGCGGCCAGCGCGCCCACCTCGATGTGCGTCCATGACTCGGCGAGCTGCTCGTGGCTCGACGGGCCACCGTCCACCGCGCCAACAACCTCACGCAGCACGCCGGTGACGTCGCGGCGGACGAGCAGCTGCGGGTGCACCACCAGCCGGGCGGCGACCCCGTGCCTGGTCAGCTCCATGGTGATCGAATCGACGAGGAACGGCATGTCGTCGGTGACGATGTCGATCACGTTGGAGCTGGCATCGAGCGCAGCCTGGGCGCCCTCCCGGATTCGGACGAGCGCACGCCCCTGTGGCCTGTCCGCGGCGAAGTCGGCGTGGGCCGCGGCGACCGCGGCCATCCGCTCCGGTCCGGCCCCGGCGAGCTCGTCCGGGGCCACGTGGCGGTAGTAGGCCCGCAGAAAGCCGGCGACGTCACCGACGCCGGGGATCGGGCCGGCCAGCGTGGTGGCCTCGTCGAGCAGTTCCAGTTTCGCGTCGGAGGTGATTTCCGACATCTCGACCCACTTCCTTGCGGCGGCCTCATCGCCGCTACCGCGTTTGCCAACTACAGCGAGTCCCGCAGCTCCCAGAGCAGCGGGTAGTACCGCATGGGGACGCGCCCATGCAGGTACGGCGCGCCGGTCGAGCCGCCGGTGCCCGACTTGGTACCAATCTGGCGTTCCACCATCTGGACGTGCCGGGCCCGCCACAGCCCGGCCAGCTCGTCATGGGTCAGCAGGTCCTCGGCCAGCTGCCACAGGTCATCGTGATGCGGCCGGTCCCTGGCGATGCTGACCAGTGCGGCCAGGATCTGCTTGTCGTCGGCCACCGGCAGGCCGCGCGAAGCGAGCAGGTCTACGTACGCGTCCCAGAGCGAGGGCTCGGCCAGCCGCGTGGCCAGCCGTTCGCGCTCGACGTCTGTCAGCGACCGGAACCTGCGCACGAAGTCAGGGTCCTTCGCACCGGACAAGAACTCAAGCTCACGGAACTGGACGGACTGGAAGCCGCTGGCGGGCGCGAGCGTCGACCGGAACTCCAGGAAGTCCTGCGGCGTCATGGTTTCCAGCACGTCGATCTGGCTCACGAGCAGCCGCTCGATCACGTGCGCGCGGTGCAGCAGCTGCCTGGCCCGCCAGGTCTGCGGCTCGGCGTCGGCCGGCGCCAGCATCGCGTCCCTGACTGCCGTGAGCTCGTGCAGCAGCTGCTTGAACCACAGCTCATAGGCCTGGTGAACGGTGATGAACAACAGCTCTTCGTGGACCGGGGGCACGACCTGGGGCCGCTGCTGATCCAGCAGTTGCGGCACCCTCAGGTACGTGCCGTAGGTGAGCAGGCCGCCTTCCTCGCCGAAGCTCCGGTCGGTCGGCCCGCCGCCATCCACGCTCATCAGGTCTCTCCCGCCGGCGCGAACGATGCGAGCACCTCGGGATTGGCCAGCGCGTCCGGGTCGGCCGCGTCGGCCACCGGCATGCCCAGCAGGATCTTGCGCACCGGCACCTCGAGCTTCTTGCCTGACAACGTTCGCGGGATGCCGGGGACCTGGTGGATCTCGTCGGGGATGTGCCGTGGCGACAGCTCAGACCGCAGCAGCGACTTAATCCTCGCGATCAGGTCGTTGTCCACAGCGTGTCCTTCGGCCGGCACCACGTACAGGATCAGCCTGCCTTCCTGGCCGAGCTGGCCAGTGTCCACGACCAGGCTGTCAGCAATCTCTGGCAACCGCTC
>JASHUE010000189.1:0-7746 GCA_030040195.1 Streptosporangiaceae bacterium
CCCGACCGCGACTGCGGGGATCCCCACGGTGGACAGCGCGCCCGCGCCGAGCCGCTTGCGGTAGCGGATGAGACCGATGTTCGCGATCAGCTGGGACAGGATCGCGCCGGCCGTCGCGGCGACAATGCAGACGATGAAGCCGTTAATCAGTCCCCAGATGGCGCCGGCGGCATAGGCCACCGTGAGTTCCACGACCAGCGTCGCGGTCAACGCCGCAACCGGAGTGTGGTGTACCGGGTGTATCCGGGCAAGGCGGCGATCAATCGCGCCCATCCGCGCCTGGTCAAGCAGCATCCTTCCCATCGCGATGTTCACGGCCAGGTTGACGCCGATGATGCTGTTGAGCACCAGCACGGTGACCGCGGTCTCGCCTACAGGCCCGGCCACCAGGTGCGTGAGCGTGAGCAGCGGGGCCGGTGCGGCGGAAAACCCGGCCATCGAGGCCAGTCCCCATCCGACGGTTGCCGCATAGGAGAACAGCAGGTACAGGCCGATCACGGAGGTTTGGGTGATCAGCAGTGCCCGGCGGATCGTCCGCCGCCCGCCGATCGCCTCCTCGCCGAGGCTGACGACGGCGTCTGGACCGCCGAGGGCGGTGGCAGCGATGCCCATCGCGATGGCGACTCCGCCCCAGCCGTTCAGCGCGTGACGGGGATTGAACACCTGCACCGTGTTGTGATGGCCGGCGTGCGCGATCAGCAGGACGGACAAGCCCACGAGCACGAACGCCTCGATCGCGCCGGTGATGACGCCGTAGGTGAGCGACGGGCGCAACCGGAAGTAGGAGATCGCGTACGCGGGCAGGATCATGGCAGGCACGACGACGAGCCAGGACCACGACGGAAGGGTCACGCCTGCCTGCCCGGCCGCGTACTCGAGCAGGCTGCCCGCGACGAGCGCATTCGCCGGAACTATGAGCACGTAGTACAGGAAGTAGGCGGCAGAGCCGCTGAACGCGAGCCGCCGGCCGACCGACTCGCGCAGGAACGCGTAGAGCCCGCCCGCGCTCGCAATCTTCCGGGAGAACTGGAACGGCGTGTTAATCCAGGTAAGCGCCACGATCGCGGCGAGCGCGAAGACGAGCGGCAGGGCGCCAAGACCGAAGGCGGCGCAGGCGGTGAAAGCCACGGCGGCCGAGGCGAGCGGCCCGTTGCTGGTGAAGCCTTCGCCGAGCACATGGCGCAGCGTTACGGCGTTGGCCTCGAGACGGGCCGTGGTGCTGGCAGGAGCAGGACTGGTCATCGGGACCTCCGACAGGGCTGGTGTATCGTGACGCTAACTCTGCTTGTACGCTTGTGCACCAGCGAATCGGCAACGAATCGAGCTTTTTGCTGACGATTCCATTGTCACGACCACGGAGGGGTGAGCGGCGCGGTTGGAGGAGATCGACGCCCTGCTCGTGCAGCAGCTGCAGCGTGACGGCCGGGCCAGTTTCCAGGCGCTCGGTCGGGCGGTGGGCCTGACCCGGACGGCCGCGCGGGCCAGGGTCACGCGGCTGCTCGACCGCGGCATGGTCAGCGTGGTGACGCTGATCGAGACGACGGTCGCCGGCCAGACCGTGGTCGCGCATGTGTCAGCTGACGTCACCGGCTCGGCGCTGGCCGCGGCGCACGCGATCGCGGGGCTGCCCTCGGCGGCATTTGTGTCCGTCACGTCCGGCCAGTTCCCCGTGATTGCTGACCTGCGCACCGCGAGTGACGCGGCCCTTGCCGCCGACCTGGACTGGCTGCGGGCGCTGCCGGGAGTGCGGGGGATCGAGGTCGTGCGGGCCGTCGAGATGGTCAGGGATGCCTACCGGCCTGGACCGGCGCGCCGGGCGGCGACTACCGACGCCGTGGACCGTGCGCTGATCGCCGGGCTGGAGCGGGACGGCCGCATGACCTACGCGGACCTAGCCGCGCTGGCCGGGCTGTCCGCTGCAGCAACGCGAGCCCGGGTGCTGCGCCTCATCCGCGATGGGGTCGTCCACGTGACGGTCTTGGTGGACGCCGGCCAGACCGGGCGGCTGGCCCGAGCCGGCCTCGGAGTCAACGTCAGCGGGCCCGCGCGGCACGTCGCCGAGCGTATCGCGGCCATTCCGGACGTTAACTACGTGCTGACCGGCACCGGGCGGTTCGACGTGGTCGCGGCCGCGGATGCCAGCAGCGAGTCCGCACTGCTGCGCACGACGGAGCAGATCCGCGGGCTGCGGGCGGTCGAGCGCGTGCAGAGCTGGCGGCACATGCAGATCGTGAAGGAACGCTATCCGAAGCTGACGCTGCTGGGCGGGTCGCCACCGTAGTTGTGACCCCTCGCCGCGAGTGCCCGGCGGGAGTTCTAGCGTTGGGCTATGCGCTTCGCCTTCAAGACTGCACCGCAGCACACCACCTGGGACGCCATGCTCGAAGTATGGCAAGCGGCCGACGACATCGAATTGTTCGAGTCCGGCTGGACCTTCGACCACTTCTACCCGATCCGCGGCGACCACACCGGACCGTGCCTGGAGGGCTGGATCACGCTGACCGCGCTTGCCCAGGCGACCCGGCGCTTGCGGATGGGCACGCTGGTCACCGGCATTCACTACCGGCACCCGGCGGTGCTGGCCAACATGGCGGCCACGCTGGATATCGTGTCCGGCGGCCGTCTGGAGCTCGGCATCGGAGCCGGCTGGAACGAGGAGGAGTCCGGCGCGTACGGCATCGAGCTGGGAACGCCGCGGGAGCGCAGCGACCGGTTCGAGGAGGCGTGTGAGGTCCTCACCGGGCTGCTTTCGCCGCAGGAGACAACTACCTTCAAGGGCAGCTACTACCAGCTCACCGACGCCCGCTGCGACCCCAAGCCGATCCAGCAGCCCCACCCGCCGATCTGCATCGGCGGCAGCGGCGAGAAGCGAACGCTGCGCACGACGGCGCGCTTCGCTCAGCACTGGAACTTCGTCGGCGGTACGCCCGAGCAGTTCCGCCAGAAGCGCGACGTGCTGTACCAGCACTGCGCGGACATCGGCCGCGACCCGGCCGAGATACTGCTCTCCAGCCATGTCATCTACGCCGGAGACCCGGCCGAGACGGCTGCGAGCGCTGCCGCCCTCGGCGAGGTCGGCGTGCAACTGGCCATCGTGACCATGCAGCCGCCGCATACGGTCGCGGCGCTCGAGGGGCTGGCGAGCGCGCTGTCAGAGATCGACTGAGTGACTGCGGCCCTGCGTGACAGCCTTAGCCCCCCGACCTCACGGTCGCGGGCTAAGGCTCCTGAAAGTCACGCGTGGTCCAGATGTGCTCGCGCAGATAGCGTTGCACCGCGGCGATGTATTGCTCTGCCGGGGCGGTATGCCAGCGGCCCGCGTACCAGCGTCCGATGCAGCCCCAGACATCGCCGGCGCGGTAGGTACCGACGTGGGTCACGGTGTTGAGCCAGGTCTCGTAGCCGTCGTAGCAGGACCGCCAGATCGCGTAGGCGACGTCCGCGTTCATTGCCGTCGAGCGCTCGATGCCGGGCCAGCTCGACGTCTCGTACGGGTAGCGGTTCTGGAGGATTCCCCAGCTCTGCGGGCACAGGCCGGGCCGGCCGTCGACGCCGGGGCCGTGACCGGGCGGGCATCCGCTTGTCTCCCAGTCGCCCTTGGTAGTCTGCCGCCACCAGCTCTCCACCGCGGCCTGGGCGAACACGATGTTCTGGTTGATGCCCCACTTGCAAGCCGCCCAGCGCAGGATCTCGGCGGTGGTTCCGGTGAAGTCGCCGTTGATCCTGGGCACCAGCGTTTTGTCAGCCTGCGGGCTATCAGAGGCCAGAAAGTCGGCGGCGACGTGCTCCCCGGTCCGCCGGTTGAAGGGCGCGTTCATGCCCTTGTTCTCCTTGATCGGCCGGGCCCGCACCCAGCGGGCGCACTGTGCTCCCGACGGGAGCTTGGCCCCCGGCGGCAGCGTGCCGAAGAAGGCGGGTGCGGCGGCCGCGGGCGCGGGAGCAGCGCGGGCAGAGGTGATCATCCCGCACGTGGCGGCGGTGATGGACACGCACGCGCCCGCCACGGCCACTGCCGTGCGAGCCGATCTCGGGTGTCGGGCTGGCCGCATGGCGCATCTCCTCTGTCTGCTAGTTAGCGAAGTCTTGGGTCATCCAGACGGTGCCGTTGCTCGAGCGGAAGATGGCGATTCCGACGTAGGTGAACGCCGAGCTGAGGATATTCAGCCGGTGGCCGTCGTCGGGTGGCTTCTCGTCAAGCATGTCCTGGGTCAGCGCGACCGCCATCTGGGTGATGGCGGCGGAGGAGTCGGCTACCGGGCCGCCCTCGCCGATGTTCTCGCCTGCGGCGGTCCAGCGGACCCCGGCTGCGGTCTCGCGCGCGCCCAGGTCGGGCTCGCCCGGGCACTGGTGAGACAGGCCGCAGCCGTCGGCCATGAGCTGGTTGTGCTTGGCTGAGCTGACCTCCAGGCCGGCGAGAACGGTGTACGCGGGCAGCCCGGCCTGCGCCCGTGCCTGGTTGATCAGCGCGAGCACGCCGGCCGCCGCGGACGACAGGGCCGGCGCGGACGATGCCGAATCGGCGGGCGTCGGCGCAGGCGAGCCCGCTGCCGGCCGCGCCTTCGCCGGTCTGCCCGCGCGCCGGTGCGTGGGCACCGGCCGCGGCGTCGAGCCCGCGGATCGGGCCGGCGTCAGGGCAGGCCGGCAAGAGCCGACATGGTCGGCCGCAGCGCACGCGCTAGCACCAGATCGGTGGGTGGCCGCGTCCGTCCTGACCGGGCCGGAGCCGCTGATCAGATACAGCCCGATCGCGACGATCGCGAGGACCGCGAGGCCGGAGGCCATCGCAACGTGCAGGCGCCGCGGCACCGCGCGAGGCTGGTGCGCGCGATGGCTCGGCACCCGCCTCACTTTAGCCATGCTCTGCTCCGCGTGGGGGTGAATGCCGCCTGCACCAAGAGGGCGGCCTCGCCGCCATTGTCACCGGCGCGCGAAGCAGGCACGATGTGCGAGTAATGGGCGTGTGTCTGCTTACGCGGAGGATGAGTGTGCCAGCCGGCCGGGTTGCCGCCAGCCGCGGCGGGCGAAGGTGCATGGGCGGATGACGCGACGGCGATATTCCGGGTGGCCGACCCAGACCACGATCTCGCGGGGGTCCGGCTGCAGCACGACATGCGCATCGCGGACGGACCGCTGGACTTCGCCCGGGATGGCAACGGCTGGCGGCTAGCCCTGGACCGGCTGCCGCTGCTGCGGCTTGAGTACCTGCTCGAGCTGCGCTACCCGGATGGCGGTGCCAAGGTCGTGACCGACCCGGCGAACCCGCGCCTGGTCGCGGGGGCGTTCGGGCCAAAGAGCGTGCTTGAGTTTCCTGGTTACGCGGCGCCCGGCTGGCTGACCGCGCCGTCGGACCCTGGCACGGAGAATGCCTTCGAGGTTCCAGGGCCTGACGATCCGATCACGGTGCGGACCTGGTCGCCGGCGGACGCGCGACCGGACGAGCCACTGCCGATCCTGGTAGCGCACGACGGCCCGGAGTACGACACGCTGGCCAGCCTGACCGGCTACCTGAGCGCGGGCACTGCCGGCGGCTGGCTCCCGCGGCTGCGGGCCGCGCTGCTCAGCCCAGGGCGGCGCAGTGACTGGTATGCGGCCGACCCGCGCTACGCCAGAACCCTGTGCCGGTCGGTGCTGCCCGCGCTCGCCGCCCGGCATGCCACCAGCGCCCGCATCGGGCTGGGAGCGAGTCTTGGCGCGCTGGCGATGCTGCATGCCCACTGCCGGTATCCGGGCTCGTTCGACGCGTTGTTCCTGCAGTCAGGCAGCTTCTTCACCCCCGACACCGATCACCGGGACCGGCCCTTCCCGCACTTCCGGCGGATCGTCAGTTTCGTCGGCCGGGTACTCGACGGCAGCCTGGCCGGCCGGCCGGTGCCGGCGGGCCTGACCTGCGGCGCGATCGAATGGAATGACGCCAACAACCGCGTCATGGCAGCGGCCCTGGCCGGGCGGGGCTACCCGGCCGTCTTGCACGAGGTTGCGGACACGCACAACTACACCGCGTGGCGGGACGCGTTCGATCCGCACCTGACCCGGCTGATCGCGCAGGTTGCAGGATGAACCGGGCGTCGGCCGAGCTCTGGTCGGCCGCGATCGGCGCCGCCGGGACCGTGATCAGGTACGGGCACTTCGGCCGCCCGGTCCTGGTGTTCCCGTCCGAGCAAGGCCGGGCCGGCGACTTCGAGGCCAACGGGATGCTGGCGGCGATCGGTGACCTCCTCGACGCCGGGCGGGTGAAGATCTACTGCGTCGACAGCTACGACGCGCAGTCCTGGTCCAACCGGGAGATCCCGCTGGAAGAGCGGGCCCGCAGGCACGAGGCCTACGAATCCTGGATCCACGGCAGCGTCCTGCCGTGGATCTACGCCGACTGCGGGGGAGTTGCCGAGGTGGCAACGGTTGGCTGCAGCCTCGGCGCCTTCCACGCCGCCAACTTCGCGCTCAAGGACGCGGAGACCTTCCCGCTTGCGCTGTGCTTCTCCGGCAACTACGACCCGGCCTCGTGGCACGGGTGGGGGGAGCGTGGCATGGCCGCGTACTTCAACAACCCGCTCGACTACGTCGCCCACCTGCACGGCGAGCACCTGGACTGGCTGCGCAGCCGGGTGAGCCTGCTGCTGGTCTGCGGCCAGGGCCAGTGGGAGGACACGACCGGCTCGCTGCCCAGCACGCGGCAGTTCGCCACCTTGCTCACGGAGAAGGGCATCCGGCACGAGCTTGACCTCTGGGGGAACGACGTCCCGCACGACTGGCCATCGTGGCGCGCCCAGCTCGCCCACCACCTGCCGAGATTCTGCTGACCGGGTAGCTGACCGGAGGGAGCCATCCGATGACATCACCACGGCACCTGATCGGGCTGCTGCTCGGCACCGAGGAGGACTGGCCGACCGCGTTCGACGAGATCCTGCGCAGGCTCGGCCCGGTGCCCGGGCCGGACGGAGCCCGGCACGAGATCAGCTGCGAGCGGATCACGATCGAGCCATTCGGGCTCCGCGACCGGCCGCGCTACGACCTGGTCATCGACCGGCTCGCGTACTGGTACTACCACCCGCGGGAGTGGCTGAAGAAGGTTGCGCTGATGGACGGCGTGTACCTGGTGAACAGCCCGTTCACCTTCCAGTCGATGGAAAAGCACGCAGCGTACTGCGCGATGATGCGCCTTGGCCTCAAGGTGCCGGACACCGTGCTCGTCCCGTACAAGAACCCGGTGGACAACGCCCGTTACGCCTATACGGCCGCGCGCTACAACAAGCCGTTCGATCTTGACGCGATCGCCAGCCAGATCGGCTATCCGCTGTTCATGAAGCCGTATGACGGCGGGGCCTGGCGCGGCGTGTCCAGAATCGCCAGCCCGGCCGAATTGCACACCGCGTACGACCAGAGCGGCGAGATGCTCATGCACCTGCAGAAGGCGATCGACTTCGACGTGTTCGCCCGCTCGCTGACGATCGGCGCCGAGACGATGGTCATGCGGTTCCAGCCGGACAAGCCCATGCATGACCGTTACGCGGTCGACCACAGTTTCCTTGACCCGCAGGCGGGCTCAGAAGTGGTCACGATCGGGCGGCTGGTCAATGCCTTCTTCCGGTGGGAGTTCAACTCCTGCGAGACGCTGGTGAAGGACGGTGAGGTCTACCCGATCGACTACGCCAACGCCTGCCCGGACGTGGCCCTGACCAGCCTCCACTACTACTTCCCCTGGGCGATCAAGGCGCTGATCAGGTGGTGCGCGTTCGCGCTGGTGACAGG
>JASHUE010000190.1:0-5473 GCA_030040195.1 Streptosporangiaceae bacterium
CCGCCGCCTGCCTTCTGACCTGCACGTTTATGGTCATGAGGCGTCCTGGTTCCATATCGGTTCCGTCGATAGCGCTCCAAGTGCCTGGTCAACGGCAGTGCGGCCGAGGTCCTCAGCATCGGGGAACAGGTGCCCGTAGGTGTCCGTCGTCTCGGCCAGAGTCGCGTGCCCCATCCGGACCTGGATGACCTTCGGGAGGTTCGCGGCGATCAGCGCCGAGGCGGCCTGCTGGCTCCTGGCTTGAGTAATACCAGCGGCTTCGATCAGGCGACGGCTGCTGCCACGTACGGCTGGCCCGGCGGCCTTATCGGGGATTCGGTCTGACCGTGCGTTGGCATTTCATGCGATCGGTCCACATATGGAGGAAACTGGCCGGCATTAACTTGACCATTTCGGGGTCAAGATGGGCAACTTGCATCTGCCCTGCCGATCTATAGTAAGCAGAACAAAACACGGAGTAACTGAGCCGGATCTAGGCGTAATGAGACGGTGCTGCCCGACATCACGCCTGGTCCTGGCCTTGATGGCGAGCCGGTTCTGTGGCTCGGCTCCTGCCGACGAGGTGGGTTTTGGATTCGGGGGAAACGAAGTCTGGTTCCGGTGTGACCGTCGGGGAGGCGCCGCCGAGCCGGCTTGAGCCGCGCGCCAGCACCGATGATTCGGGCAGGCCCTGGACGCGACGATGGTGGGCAGTGGCCGCCTGGATCGCAGCCGGACTGGTGCTGCTTGCATTCTTCATCCGTATCGCCTACAGCACGGTGGCTGACTCAGACGGGGCGGCCAACGCGCTTCAGGCCTGGGACATGCTCCACGGTCATCTCCTGCTGCACGGCTGGGTTATCGGCGATGCTCCCTACTACACCTATGACCTGCCGGTGTTCGCGCTCACCGAGATCTTCTTCGGCCTGCACACGACGACAATGCACATTGCCCCTGCGCTTACGTTCCTGATCCTCGCGCTGTGCGTCATGGCCGCGGCCAGGACCAACAGCAGCGGCGGGGCCAGGGCGGTCAGGTCTGCTACAGCTATTGCGATACTGGCGTGCGGGCTCATCCAGCCTGCGGGCGCCGCGATCCAGTTGCAAAAGCCCGACCACGCCTCGACTCCTGCCATTCTGCTCGCTTGCTTCCTCCTGATCGACAGGAAGATCGGCCGGAGGTTCGTGGCGCCGTTGATCTTCGTTCTGCTGTGCGCGGGGCAGTTGGACGACGCAACCGTCCTGTACGTGGCGGTTCCGGCAATCGTCCTGGTGTCCGCCTACCGAGCACTGACTGCGCGGAAACTCGTAGGACCTGACGCCGTGATCGGGCTGGCGGCCGTTCTTTCCGTACCCGCGGCCGCGCAGGCGCGGACGCTGCTGGTACGCCTTGGCGCCTTTGCCATGATCCCGCCGAAAACTGGCGTCGCCCCGCTGTGGCAGTGGCCGCAGCACATTCAGGTTACTGTGCACAACATCCGGGTCCTGTTCGGCGCCGAGCTTCCGGCGGCTGGGGCACTCGGGATCGCGGGCTTCGCGATCGGGGTCGCCGGCCTGCTGGCCGTCGCGTTCGGCCTCGGCCGGGTCGTCTGGAGGTGGCGCACGGCCAGCCGGGCTGAGCAGCTGATATGTGTCGCGATCATCATCAACCTCGCCGTGTACATTGCATCGCTGCTGCCGTGGCCGACGAGGACCCGCGAGATCACCGCCCTGCTGCCCCTGGGGGCCGTGCTGGCGGCGCGGGCGCTGGTGCCGCCGACGATCACCGTGGCCAGGCGGTTGTGGCTAGCCTTCGCGGCAGCGGTCGTCGCCGCCCTCGTTCCGCTGACGGCCGCGGCGGCTGCGCCCCTCGACAGGACGCCCGAGAGCGCTCTCGCGGCATGGCTTGAGGACCACGGGCTGAGGTACGGCGTCGCCTACTACTGGGACGCCTCGATTGTGACCGTGGCGTCGGGCGATCGAGTCGAAGTCGTGCCGGTCCATGCCTGGCGCGGCTGGCTCGCTGCCTACAACTGGGAGAGCCAAATCAGCTGGTACAACGCCAAGCTGCACGACGCCACGTTCGTCGTCGCAGGCGGGGACGAAGCCCCCGTTGCGCCCTCGGTATTCGAGCAATATCTCGGTCGACCAGGCGCGATCTACAATGTGGGTACGTACCAGGTCATGGTTTATGGCCGGAACGTTCTCGAGCAGATAATCCCTGGGCCGGCCTCAGAACCCGCTCCGCTGTTCAACGGCGAGCATTCGCTCTGGCCGTACGTGAAGCAGTCGAGCCATCGGCATCACCGGCGCGACCGCGCCTCGCGGCAGGATCTCGGCCCGGCCTGAATGTAGGAAGCCCCGTCAGGAAGTGCAACGGCGTCCAGCCTCAGCTCGCGCAGCACGCGGCCCCAGGCAAAGAACTCTGGGCGGCGCAGGAACGTGCGGATCAGCCAGACGCGCTCGCATGCGCCGGGCCGAACCTGCGTGAGAGCCTGCGACACGGCCGCCTTGATCGCGGCGGCATCGGGGGCGGTCGCCACGATGATGCGAGGCTGGCCAGCGAAGAAGGCCTCATAGCCTTGCAGGAACGCCGAGTCAGGCCGCCGGCTCGGCTGGCCGACGGGCCAGTAGAAAGCAAAGCCCCAGTTGCTATTCGAGTTCAGGACGATCGGATCGTCCGGCCCGGCATGATGAAGGACGTATTCGGCCTGCGCATTAACGTCTCCGTCGCTCGGAATCAGATGACTGCGCACGTAGGGCCTTGCGGCATTGCCAAATGCCGCGAGCGCAACGGCCGAAACTACTGCAAGGACGGCGAAACCAGCGACACGCCAGGGCAACGCCCGGCTGAGAGCCGCAGCCACGCCCACCACGCCGATCGCCGCCACTACCGCCGTCACCGCGATCAGAAACGTGGACGTCCGCAGGTCGAGGAATGGGTAGCGCTTGAGCGCGGCCGCCGCGTACAGCTCTGGCCACAGGACAACGACGGCGATCGCAGTTGCGGGCCGGCCTAGGCGGGCGATGGTCGCCACGCCCGCGAGCACCAGCGGCACCGCCAGCCATGCAGGCCCGAGTGCGAAGTAACCGTGGATGGCTTCCAGCCTGGCCACGACGAACTGGCTTTTCGCGCCGAAGCCGCTGCCGGCGGGCGGGAAGTATTCGCGCCAGAAGACAACCAGGCCAGGGACGACTGCCCGCGCATCGAAGGTCACGTAGACACCCAGCGCGAGAGCGCCAGTAACTGCGGCGGCGACCGCGGCTTCGGCCAGCCGGCGCCAGCGCCTTCGCAGCAGCTCGATGACGCCCAGGCCGGCAAACGCGGCTGTGCCGACGAACGCCGCCGGGTGGCTTACCAGCATGCCTCCCCAGACACTGGCCGACAGCGCTAGCAGCCCCCAGCCAGACCACTGGCGTTCCAGCCTTGCGGTGATCGCCAGGATCAGCAGAGCCGTGAACGCGTCAGCTGTGTACTGCTTCAGGTCATCACGCACCAGCATGGCGGGCACCAGCAGCGCGGCGCATCCGGCCATCACGCCGGCTACCACAGCGCTTTCGCGGTGTTTCCAGCTCAGCCGCCGCGCCAGCCAGTAGGCGACCACCACTGCCAGCGCGGCGAATCCAAGCGGTAGCATCCGACCGGTCTGGGTGCGTGGCACCGATACCAGCCGAAGCAGCAGTGACCACCCGATCGGTGTGCTCGACGTGACGGAAGGAAGGCTGGACAACGGGAACCTGGTCGTCACCGCCACCCAGGATTCGTCGTTCCAGTACGGCTGGCGCAGCAGGTAGCCGACGTCGTGTGCGGCAAACACGAGTGAGGCCAGCGCCAGCGCGAGCACATGTTCTGGCGGCAGTCCGCCCGGCACCCGTCGCAGGCGCCCGACTACGCCACCGCCGGCCTTGGGGCCATCGCCGTCCGCGATCGGCACCGGCGGCGTTACGGCCCCCTCGTCCGGCGTATCGACAGATGTACTGCCCAATCTGTGCCTCGTCCCCGTGGTTGCCGATCGCTGCTAGAAGCTGGCCGGTAGCTTCCACGGACTAAGTGCCGGCAAACCAGCTTATGTTCGGCGCGACACGTGGGCGGGCGTCGCTGAAGTTGTCAGGCAAGAAGTTTTACCAGCCGATGAGTTGCTCGTTCGGATATGGCAGCCGTCACTCGCCACTCAGCGCGACCAACGCGCGTCAGGCGCCGGCTCCTGGCCACAGCGGCTCAGTGATCTCGAACCCGATCGGGGGCGGCTAGGCGTCCGCGCTCGGCCGTGACCAGAACGGCGTGGTCGAGCATGGCCAGCCGGATCTGGCGCCAGACCGGTAGCGGGATGACGGCCAGAAGTTTGCCGTTGACCTCAGCGGCCGCGAGTTCTTCGTCGATGACTTCCCCCTCTGGGGCTTGGCCTGTCATGAGAGACCTCAGGGCGCGCGATCATCGCACTGCGGATAGACCGCTTGCGACGCGGGTGTACTCGCGCCACAGGTTGCGGTTGCGGGTGTCGCCGGTCTGGTAGTAGTCGGCGAGGATCTGGAACGGGGTGCGGCTGCCGGTCCGGCTGGTCTTGAGGTCGCCTCGGGCCATCTCCTCGGCCGGGGTCCAGTCGCCGTTCTTGGCGATGTAACCGTCGGCGGCGGTTGCGGAGACGCTGGGGTCGATGCGGACTGCGTGCAGCTGGTCGGGCTGGCGCAGGCCGTGGTCACGGCAACTGGCGGCGAGCCGCGAGTGGATGTGGGCGTGCAAAGCGGTGATGGCGGCAGCGTCGAAATCCTGGTCGTGGACGAGCAGGACGTGGTAGTGGGGATGCCAGCCGTTCTCGTCGCCCCAAGTGAACTCCAGGGCGATGATGTGCCCGGCTATCCCGAGCTTGTGCTTGAGCCGCTGCCAGGCCGCACCGGCCGTGACGTGCCTCCAAGCGTCGCGCTCGGCGTCGAGTAGCTGCGCTAGCCGGTGGTCCAGGTCGTGGGGGACGGTGATTGTGATCAGGCTGGCCGCGTGCCCGTGTGACTCCCATGTGGTGAGTGCGTCGCGGAGTTCGGCGGCGCGGCGGTGGTGGATCTTGGCGGAGCAGACGGGACACAGCCACACGTCGCCGCAGGTCTCCAGGCCGCAGTAGTAGCCAGTTCCGTCCTTGATCCGGATCTCGACCCGGTCACCGACGGGAACCGCGCCGCAGTTGCACTGACGCAGCGGTGTGTCCGGGTCGGCAGCCGCAAGTGCGCGCAGGTTCATCCGCGCGCCGCGGCGCCAGCCGGCCGGATCGTCGCAGGTCACCAGGGGGATGGTTCGAAACTTTGCGTCTATACCGAGACAGTGCGTTCGCGGGAGCGGCAGGAGAAACAGGAGAAGGGAAGGATGATCGGCGGCCTACTGCGCTTCGCGCCCGGCCGCCTCGGGGCGCGCGCAGTTCGCGCGCCCTGGTGCGGCGGGATCCGGTGATGGGCTGAGTCGTGGTTGACATGCGTGACTCCCGGAGACGAGCTGGAATCCGAGCCCGCAGCAAGGCGGCGGGCGCGGC
>JASHUE010000191.1:0-4709 GCA_030040195.1 Streptosporangiaceae bacterium
GTCTGCGACTGAGCGGGCTGGCGGAACGCCCGGACGGCGGGAGGACCGTGATGCCCGAGGGCGGGAGTGCGGCGGGCACGCGCAAGGCGCGTGCGGCCGAGACCGAGGCTGCGCTGAAGGAAGCCGCCAAGCGCGTGTTCGGGCAGGTCGGCTATCTGCGGGCGAAGATAACCGACATCACCGCCGAGGCCGGGCGGGCGGCAGGCTCCTTCTACAGCCACTTCGACAGCAAGGAGCAACTGCTCGAGGCGCTGCTGGTCGACATCCTGGCCGAGGGCGATCGCCGCGCCGCGATGCCCGGCCATGACCCGGACTTCAGCAGCCTCGAGGCGGTGCGCTGGCACGTCGCCCAGTACTGGACCTTCGTCACCGACAACCCCGCGGTGATACTGGCGCTCCAGCAGGCGGCCATGGTCGACGAGCACTTCGCGCGCCGCCAGGCTGAGCTCTTGGCGCCGACGCTCGGTGACCTGGCTGCGCACCTGGAGTACGTGCGGGCCGCGGGCGGGCATCTGCCTGGTCAGCCGCTGGCGGTGGCCTCGGCGATAGTTGCGCTCATGTCGCAGTACGCCCGTACCTGGCTGACCCATCCAGGGCCGGAACTCGGACCGCGGCCGACCGCGGACGAGGCGGTGGACCTGCTGGCCGGCCTCATACTGCGCGGCATCATGGGCGCCCCGGCCGACGAGCACGCCGGGCCGGGCGAATGCGGCGGCGCCGAGCCCGAGGAGCATGCCTGAGGGATCACTGCTGGCCCGGATCACGCGGGAATGTTGCGCGTTCAATTAATGTTAGGCCAGGCAAGTGAACACAGGGAGGTTCTCATGCCAGCCGTGACCGTCAGCGACATCCTGCTGCTGCCCAGGATCAGCGAGCCGGATCCGGCAGCCGCGCATGACCGGCCGGTGCTGGCGGTGACCACAGCACCGTCGGCATTCGAGGGTGAGGGCTTCCCGGTCAGACGCGCCTTCGCCGGGGTTGACTTGCGGGCCCTCGACCCGTTCATCCACATGGACCAGATGGGCGAGGTCGACTACGCGCCCGGCGAGCCCAAAGGCACCGCGTGGCACCCCCATCGCGGCTTCGAGACCGTCACGTACATCATCGACGGCACCTTCCGGCATCAGGACTCCAACGGCGGGGGCGGCCTGATTACGAACGGCGACACGCAGTGGATGACGGCCGGCGGCGGAATCCTCCACATCGAAGAGCCGCCGGAAGAGCTGGTGATGAGCGGCGGGCTGTTCCACGGTTTCCAGCTGTGGGTGAACCTGCCGGCCCGGCTCAAGATGGCCCCGCCGCGCTACCAGGACATCGGCGCCGGCCAGGTGTCCCTGCTGAGCTCGCCCGACGGCGGAGCGCTCGTCCGGGTGATCGCCGGCGAGGTCGACGGGCACGAGGGCCCCGGTATCACGCATACCCCGATCACCTTGCTGCACGGCACGGTTGAGCCGGGCGCAGAGCTTCGGCTGCCGTGGCGCGCGGACTTCAATGCGCTCGGCTACGTGCTGGCGGGCTCGGGCACCGTCGGCGCCGGCCGGCGGCCGGTGCGCACCGGCCAGCTAGCCGTGTTCGGGCCGGGCGACGTGCTGACGTTCGGCGCCCAGCGGCGGATGGATGGCCCGAGCGAGAAGCTGGACGTCCTGGTCCTCGGCGGACAGCCGATCAGGGAGCCGGTGGCCGCCTACGGCCCGTTCGTGATGAACACCAGGGCCGAACTGGTGCAGGCCTTCGAGGACTACCAGGCAGGCCGGCTGGGCACGATTCCGGCCGAGCGAACAACTATTCCCGAGGAGCCGCACCCCGGGCATGACGTCCTGTAAGCCCCGGCCGCGCCGGCTCAGCGGCCGGCCAGCAGGACCAGGAGAAAGGCGCCCTCGGACCGAGGGCGCCTTTCCCGTTCCAGCGGACCGATTTCGTCAGCGCGATGCCGGGCCGCCGAACGACACCGTCTGGCCGTTGAAATCGGCCGCGACGCAGTAGCCGCGGGCCAGGCACGAGACCGCGGTCAGCCCGCCGCCGCGCGGATCCACCGGGCGCGGCGCCGACCACCCGTGGCCATTCCAGGTCAGCGCCCGGCCATCCGCGTCCACCGCGGCGCAGAACGTCGCCGTCGGGCACGACACCCCGGTCAGCCCGCCGCCATGCGGATCCACCAGGGGCGCCGACCAGTAAGTGCCATCCCACGTCAGCGCCAGGCCATTCGCGTCCACCGCAGCGCAGAACGTCGCCGTCGGGCACGACACCCCGGTCAGCCCGCCCACGACCGGATCAATCACGCGCGGCGCCGACCACGACGCGCCATCCCAGGTCAGCTCGCGGCCGTTGCCGTCCACCGCGACGCAGAACGTCGCCGACGCGCACGACACCCCGGTCAGCCCGCCGCCGCGCGGATCCACCGGGCGCGGTGCCGACCACGACGCGCCATCCCAGGTCAGCTCGCGGCCGTTGCCGTCTACCGCGACGCAGAACGCGGCCGATGCGCAGGACACGCTCTGCAGCGCGCCGCCCGACCGGTCGACCGGGCTGGTGGCCGACCATGTCGGCTGGGACCAGGACGCCCCGTTCCACTGCAGCGCGTAGCCATTGGTGTCCACTGCCAGGCAGAACGACGCCGACGCGCAGGACACCGAGCGCAAGATGCCGGCGATCGGGTCGATGGTCACGGGCTGGCGCCAGCGCGGGCCGCGCCGGCCGGAAGCGCCCGCAGTCGTGAGGGCGTTGCCGTTGCCGTCCACGGCGGCGCAGAACGAGGCGGTCGGGCAGGACACGGAATCGAGGACGCCGCTGCGCGCGTCGGCGTAGCTGCCGGTCGTCGTGCAGTCGCCCGCGCTGCTGGTGGTGGTGTCGGGGCAGGAGACCGCCGTCGCTGGCCACGACGTCCCGTTCCAGTGCAGCGCGTTCCCGTCCCAGTCGACCACCATGCAGGAGGTCGTCGACCCGCAGGACACATCCTCGATGCCGTCCCCGGTCACGTCGATGGAGTTGGGGCTCGTCCACGTGCTGCCGTTCCAGAGCAGGTCGTTCCCGCCGTCGACGGCCATGCAGAACGACGCGGAGGTGCAGGAGACTTCCATCAGGCCCTCGGCGCCATCAGGGTCGAAGGTCGTGTTCCGGGTCCAGGTGTGACCGTTGTAGGTCACCGAGCCGCCTTCCCAGTCAAGTCCCACGCAGAACGTACTCGTCGGGCAGGCCATCGAGCCGATGCCGCCGCCGGTGGTCTCGGCCGTATTCGTCGGGTCGACGAGCTTCGGCTTGGACCACGCCTTGCCGTTGAACGTCAGGACGTCGCCGCCCCAGTCGCCAGCCGCGCAGAAGGCCGGCGACGCGCACGACACCGACTGAATGTTGGTGCCGGTGCCGTCGATGCGGACCGGCCGGGACCAGGAGCTGCCGTTCCAGGTGAGCGCGTTGCCGTTGCCATCGACGGCCACGCAGAACGACGTGGTCGGGCACGACACCGATTCCATTCCCGCGCCGTGCGGGTCGATCGCCCTCGGCGCCGACCACCAGCGGCCATTCCACATCACCGCGCGGCCCAGGGTGTCTACGGCGACGCAGAAGTGGTCGGACGGGCACGAGACGCTCGTCAGCTCGACCGTGAAGCCGCCGGGGTCGATCGTCACCGGCCGCGACCATGCGGTCCCGTCCCAGCGCAGCGCGTTGTTGCCCGACTCATCTACCGCCATGCAGAACGACGCGGTCGGGCACGACACCGAGCGGAGGTTGCCGCTCTGGTGGTCCGGGCCGTAGCCGGGGCCAGCGCCCGGCCCGACCGACCCTCCGAGGACCGGCGCCCAGCTGGTGAATGGCTCGAAGGCGTGCGCATACGCATACGGTGCCTGCTTCAGGTGGCTACCCGCGGTGTTGTCGTCCTGGATGTTCCAGAAGGAGAGCTCGGCCAGACCACGGGCCGCCGCCCAGCGCTCGACGGTGTGGGCATCCGCCACGGTCAGGGTCTCGGCCGGCCCGTAGTCGTCGACGCCTAGGTCCTCGCAGATGCCGATCATTCCCCACAGCTGACTGACCGACTTAGACGGGTACAGCTCGTGCAGCCGGTCGAAGAGCTGTTGCGCGGCGTCCTCGGTGTTGTCGGCCATCTCGTGCGGCAGGTTGTCGTAGTAGTCGAAGGTCATGATGTCGACGATGGCGATCTTGGCGTGATTGGCGACCGCGTTCGCCAGCACGACTGACCCGCCCTGGTCGATGCCGGTGGTGTTGGTCGGGATCGTGTACACGAACTGCACGGTGCGGTGCGTGCGGGCAGCCCACCGCTCGACCATCGCGATGGCCTCGTTGCGCCGGTTGATGCCCGCGTAGTTGTTGAGCGAGTCTTCCTCGGTGTCCAGGTCGAGTCGGGTCACGTGGTAGGTCGTGATCACCTTCTCGTACTGGGCAGCGATCTTGCTGACGCTGTGGCAGCTGTCAGCGATCTCCTCATCGACGGCGTCAGCGTAGGCGCCGCCGAAGGACGGAACGACGTTCCCGCCGGCCTTCTGCACGGCCGCGATACCCGCCGCGTAAGTCTTGCCGACCGGCGTCTGCGGGTCGCCGTTCCAGTCGACGGTGCACGAACCCGGCTTGGCCGTCTGCAGGAACGCGAGCGTCAGGTACTTCGCACCGGACGCCTTCGACGTCGCCGCCAGCGTGTCCGAGCCGTTTGAGTAATAAGGAGCGAAGACATGCGGCGGCAGCACCTTCGCGCGAAC
>JASHUE010000192.1:0-17499 GCA_030040195.1 Streptosporangiaceae bacterium
GCTGGACGGCCGCGCGGGGTTTGGGCTGGTGATCGCGAACGGCTAGATTCGTGCCGTGACGGTCCGCGAGCTCGCCTACCGCCTCTACACAGCCCGGCTGCGGCGACGGCTGGAGGGCGCTGCGCTCCCGAGGCACATCGGCCTGATCATCGACGGGAACCGCCGCTGGGCGCGGCAGGAGGGGCTGGCCAGTCCGAGCGAGGGCCACCGGCACGGCGCGGCCCACATCTGGGACGCATTGTCGTGGTGCAAGGCCGCGGGGATCAGGCACGTCACCGTCTTCATCTGCTCGGCCGAGAACCTCGCCCGCCGCGACGACGGCGAGGTGACCGCGCTGATGGAGATCATCGAGCAGGTCGTGCTGGCGAGGATTGCCGCGCCCGAGCCGGCCTGGCAGGTGCACGTCGCGGGCGCGATCGACATGCTGCCGGGCAGCACGGCGCTGGCGCTGAAGGAAGCGGCCGAGGCGACCAGCCGCTGCGCGACCGGTGCGCACGTCACCCTCTGCGTCGGCTACGGCGGCCGCCAGGAGATCGTCGAGGCGGTGCGAGCCTTGCTCGAGGAGCGCGCGGAGGCCGGCGCAAGCCTGGCCGACATCGCCAGTAGCGTCCAGCCCGAGGACATCGCCCGCCACCTGTCCGGCGCCGGGCAGCCCGAGCCAGACCTCATCATCAGGACCAGCGGCGAGCAGCGGCTGTCGAACTTCCTGCTCTGGCAGGGCAAAGACGCCTACCTGCACTTCTGCGACTGTTACTGGCCGGCCTTCCGCGAGATCGACTTCCTGCGCGCCCTCCGCGACTTCGCCGCCCGGCAGCGTCGGCAGCCGGACTAGTGATGCGGATCGCCGTCTACCTGGGTAGCTCTGATGGCCGCAGGCCGGAGTACGCCGCGGCCGCCGGGCAGACAGGGGTGCTGATGGCGCAAGCGGGCCTGAGCATCGTGTACGGCGGGTCGAGCATCGGACTGATGGGCACGCTGGCCGACGCCGCCCTCGCGGCCGGCGGGGAGGTGACCGGCGTGATCCCTGCCGGCTTGTTCGCGGCCGAAGTCGCGCACCAGGGCCTGACCAGGCTCGAGGTCGTGGGCACGATGCACGAGCGCAAGGCGCGGATGGCCGAGCTTGCCGACGGGTTCGCGGTTCTGCCCGGCGGCCTGGGCACGCTGGAAGAGTTGCTCGAGGTCGTCACCTGGCACCAGTTGCACCTCCACACCAAGCCCGTCGTCCTGCTCGACGTGGGCGGATTCTGGCACGGCCTGCTCGGGTTCGTGGACGGCCTGGTCGCGGACGGCTTCGTTCCCGCCGCCACCCGCGAGTACGTGATGCTCGCCGCCACGCCGGCTGATCTGGTCAGCAAGTTGTGCTTTTGCCTGAGCTGAGGCAACCTTTCGCGACGGCCACATGGTTATGCGGACAGGAGCGGCACTCACGATCCGGCCCTGGGCAGGAGCGGAAATGTTCGAGGATTTCGTGGCGGGGCGCGGGCAGGCCCTGCAGCGCTTCGGCTACGCGCTGACCGGGGACTGGGCCCTGGCCGAGGACCTGCTCCAGACCGCTCTGGCCAGGGCGTATCCCCGCTGGTCGCGAGTCCAGCGGGACAACCCGGAGGCGTACGTTCGCAAGATCATGCTCAACACCTGGTCCTCGTGGTGGCGACGGCGATGGCGCGGGGAACTGCCGACCGAGCGTCTGCCAGAAACAGCGGGACCCGACCGGTTCGTACAGGTCGACAGCCGCCAGGCGCTGCGATCAGCGCTGGCCAAGCTGCCGCCGCGTCAGCGGGCCGTCGTCGTGCTCCGCTACCACCAGGACCTGTCCGAGTCGCAGGTGGCCGAGATCCTCGGGGTCTCGGTCGGCACGGTGAAGAGCCAGGCGGCCAAGGCGCTCGCCAGCCTGCGAGACCAGGCGGTCCTGTCGCCGTACCGAGCGCAGGACGCGACCGACGGCAGGCACGCGACCGCGGGAGGTGAATGACATGGCCCAGATCGACGACGAACTGGCGATCCGCAGGGTGCTGGCCGAGATGACCGAGGACCAGCCGCCCGCGCCGCCGACCCGGTACGCGACGATCCGCCGCCGGGCCACCGTGCACCGGCGCCGTCAGCTGGCCGGAGCGGCCGCAGCCGTAGCGATCCTGGTTGCCGCGGCGATTGCGATCCCGCTCGGGCTGCGCCACCTCGGCCCGCAGCCCCCCTCGACCCCGTCGCGGCACTACCACGTCACCGAATACAGGCCAGGCCCGGGCTCGCAGCGCGGGCTGATCGCGTCCGGCACGGTGGACGGCACCCGCTGGAAGATCGCGGTCAACAAGATGCCCACGCTCAGCCAGGGCTTCTGCATGGACACCGAATCCGGGCCTAACCCGCAGACCTGCGTGTTCGATCCGCCGGAGGCAGCCAGCAACTCGGGCGAGGCGGCGTCGTTCAGCCTCTACTCCGGGTGGGGCAAGTACTCGGCCAACCTCGGAACCGTGGCCAGCGACGTGAGCTACCTGAAGGTCGCCTTCGGCAACGGCCAGACCCTGACGCTGTACCCGGTGGCGATCTACGGCCGAGCGTACGCCAGGTTCGTCGCCCTGATGACGCCCTTCAACGGGGCGGTCACGTCGGTCACCGCATACTCCAGGCAGGGCGAGCTCGGCTACGCTGTGCCGTTCACTGCCAACAACAGCCTGGTCCTTTACCGCTGGCTGCGTCCGGGCCAGCCGGCCCTGCCGCGCCCGGCGACGTACCTGATCGGCTCGGGCACCGTGGACGGCGCTGCCTGGCACGAGTACGCGTGGATCGGTCCTTGGGGTATCTGCGTCGGCGGTGCCGGGGGCGGCTCCGACTGCCTCGACCAGACCGGCCAGGTTCTTTCTCCCCATCAGTTTGTTGACCCGTTCGGGTACTCGATGGGGCCGGGAAACACCGAGTTCGTCTACGGCGAGGCGAGGTCCTCGGTGAGCTACCTGATCGTGACCAGGTCCGATGGCAGCAGGCAGAAGATCAGGATGGCTCGGGCCGGCGCATTGAGGTTCTACGCCTACGCGTCGGTCCAGCGCAACCCCGCCGTCCGCTGGGTCGCCTACGACGCGGCGGGCCGCCGACTCGCCGCCGGCCGCGGCAGTGCTCCGTGACCAGCGATACCTGCTGATACTCGAGCACAGCCGAATCAAGCAAGATCATTCAAAACTCGTGGCCGTTACGCACCAGTCCGAATGACCAGCTCCGTGATCCGGGCGGAAACGTGGTCGTCCGGCTAGGCGAGCGGGACTACCGAGCACAACTCCGGTCAGCCGCACGGGTTCCCGAATGGGGCGTCGGTCGTCATATAGATAACCGATCGAGGCAACGATTAACGCCATGATCAGCCCTCCCAGGACAATAGTGGCGGCCGTCCCCCATGACGAGATCCAGGCGTGAATGCGTACTACGGGCGATGCAACGATCGAGACAGCCAGCCAGATACTCGCCACTATTGCTACCACGGCTCCGAGCACCTCAGTGCGTATTAGCCAAATGACGGAAAATACAAAGACGCTTACGATGACAACGGCTTTAAGCCAGCCCGGCCAAGTTCCCAGGAGATGAGCCGGCGAGAAATACCACGACCAACCCTCGGCAACCCAGTCCACCAGCTGCCAGCAGCCAAGTAAGACGACGCAGGCCGCAAGCGCGGCGGCAGCAGCAAACGAAGAATTGCTGATTTCCTCGTCTCTCGACGCTGCGTTCGTGCTACGACCGGTCTTTGCCCAGCGCTGCCATTCCGCGGGTGACGTCCATTCGGAGGCGGTCAGTAAGGCTTTGGCGAAGCGAGCCTGTGTGGCGTCGGGTAAGGTATCAAACAACGCTCCCGAAAGTTCGTCGGTAAGAAAGTGCCTCATTACATGCCTGACAAAAGCTGCCTGCTTGCCAGCCAGCACCGACCTCGTATGCTCAAGCTCCGGACGTATGAGCTCGCCGATGTCGTGATAGGTTAGCTGTTCTGGATCTAGCCCATGCTCCCTTTCAAATTCTCCCGCGCGGTCGCCCTTGACGGACGAGTGACGTGTTCGATGCAGCGAATTCAGCATCAGTATGCCGTCGGCATCTCCTCCGTGCGGGAAAGCCGGACATGCGCTGTGATAAGAGACTCCTTTATCCCACACGACGATGAGCGCCATGGCGAGGTACGGGTCCACAGTTAGTGGCGGCGGAGGCAGATAAGAGATTCCGCCATTCCGTAGAAGGTATCCGATGCGACCGAGAATGACGTCGACGTGGTCATCCGAAGAAGTCGGACCTTGCCGCGGCCTCACCAGCCACTCCAGCCTGGGCTCGCTGAGCTGAGCGGCAGTCAGGTCGATTCTGCTCATGGCGGCACGCACATTGGGGCTGGCCACTAGGCCGGCCAGACGCCAGGCAGATCGATATGCCAGAGGCCGGATTGCGCTCCCCGGTGGAGCCCAGAGTTCGGCGACGAGACCCTCGACAGTGTCCGATGAGGCTTCCGGCGCGGGTTGATGAGCAGCGTCGTCAAATTCTCCGCTGTCCGCGGTCGACTCCGACGTGCTCGTAAGGGCTAGCCTTCCTATAATCCTGTCGACGGCGGGCTTTGCCGCCATAATTGTAGCAGCAGGCTTATTCCGGCGCCCTTCTCTCTGGCGGTCGGCGATTTGCATGAAGTTAAAAACAATTGCCGCAGCGCCGGAGACCAGCAAGAAAGGAATTACCCAGAGATTCGGCCTCGTCAAGGTTGCGGAGAATGACCCGCCGGTCGCTAAATTGGCACAGATTGCGAATATTAGCGGGGAAACAGCCAACGCGAGAAGCGCGACGTTGACGCGTAGCTGCCTCATCGCTTAGCACTCCTAGCGTTCGCCAATCGCGGGGTAGCGCTATAGGGCGATTTTCACCTTAAGTTTGGCCACTGTCCAGGCTGTGTGGGCGGGCATCGTGACATCGGCCTGGGCATCGCGGTTGAGCGTCGGTGACAGGAGTCGCGTGAGTTGGCCGCCCGACGCGCAACTGGTCAGGCGACCCGTATGGCTGAGCGTGATCGTCCGAGTGGGGTGCTGCCCAGCCGGAGCTGCCGCCGTCTGGCCTGTCCTCGTCGATGCAGCTGGACGAGGCCTCCCAAGCCGGCCTCGAGCGTAGCCCGGAACCGATGTACCTCCCCGCCGGGGATGTGGTCGCCTACGCGCTTGACGCGTCGGAAGGACCGGGCACGAGGACCGATGCGGCCCTGGCCGACGACGACAATCGGTATCGCGCCCCGAGATAGTAGGCCACCGCCGCGAAGACGAAGCCGATGATCCAGGCAATATCGGCGCCCCCGAGGTCGTTGGAGATCGGGCCAACATAGACGGCTGGATCATTCATGAACGGGAACTGAATCCCGACGGCCAGCGCATAAATGATCAGCGCGTACCAGTTGAGCCGCCCGTAAATCCCGTCGGTCTTGAACAGCTCGGGGATGTCGTACTGACCGTGGCGGATGAGATAGAAGTCGGTGAGGTTGATGGCCGTCCACGGCACCAGCAGGTACAGCGTGAACACGAGGAAGTTCGACAGATCGGTCATGAAGTTGCTGCTCGCCTTGATGGCGATGAACGTGCCGGCGATCGCGAGCACCGTGGTGGTCACGAGTCGCGCGGTCCGGCCGGTGGTCTTGGACGCGAGCGTCCCCGATGGCGAGATGACGGCGAAGAGCGTCAGGAACGGACCGTACAGGTTCCCGAAGTTTCCTGAGCCAACGCCCAAGATGATGATGATCAGGAAGAGCCACTTCGCGCTCAGCAGGCCGCTGAGGTAGGAGGGGGCGTTCACGCTGACGGCCGAGACGGCGATGATGCCGGCGATGGCCCCGAGGATCATGACCAGGGAAGCGCCGACGACCGATCCGATGTAGGTGTAGCTGAAGGTCTTCCAGCTTGAGGTGTTCTCTGGCAAGTACCGCGAGTAGTCGGACACGTACGGCGCCCACGTCACCTGCCAGGAAACGAACACCGAGATCGCGAGCAGTACCGTCCCGGCCGTGTTGTGGCCGGCAGGCAGGTGGCTCGGCAGCAGGGTTATCAGCTTGATCAGGATCGCCACGAAGATCGCTGCCGACAGGTACGTCACGATCTTGTTGTAGGCGTGGAACAGGTCGTACCCGAACCAGACCACCAGCAGCACGAAGGCGTTGATGATGATGATGCCCTCGGTCGTCGTGATGTGGAATAGGCTCGCGACGGCCAGGCCGCCGAGCACCGCGCTGGAGACGAAGTAGCCGAGGTACATCAAGATCACGATGACGTTGGGAAGTGCCGTCCCGTACATGCCGAACTGGGCCCGCGACTGCATCATCTGAGGAAGGCCGAGCCGCGGTCCCTGTACCGAGTGCAGCGCCATATAGATACCGCCGAACGCGTTCCCGACGATGATCGAGAAGATCGCCCACCCCAGGCTCAGCCCGAACGTGACGGCCAGAACGCCAACGGAGATCGCCAGGATCTGCACGTTGCTCGCCGCCCAGAAGGTGAACAGCGTGTAGGGCCTGCCGTGCCGGTCTTCCGGCGGGATGTAGTCGATTCCGTGGCGCTCAAGGGACGCCGGCGCGTCGTGCGCAGTAGCCGTGGTCATGGGACCTCCCCTTACCGCTCACCCGTGCACAGATACAGGACTGGCATCATCACTATCTCCGTTTGCGGCGCGTAAGCGATATGGCACCTGCTGCCGAAGAATGGCGTGCGTTGCTGTGGACACTCACCAATGATGCGGCCAATGTTGCATGCTTACTATCGGCTCGAAGCCGCGTAGCCGGGCCCGCCCGCGCACCGCAGACCGCGGCCCAGTCCGCTGGAGGCCTAGCATGACCGTCGAGTTCGGCCTCGCCCTCGAGAACTTCACCCCGGAGCGCAAGCCGCCCGACATGGCCGCAGTCATCGACTACTCGGTGGCCGCGGAACGGCTCGGCTTCGGCTCGGTCTGGGCCTGGGATCACCTGTTTCTCGGCGCCCGGCGCCCGTTCCCGTTCCTGGAGGCGCTGACCACGCTGACGATGGTCGCCGCCAGGACAAGCCAGATCAAGCTGGGCACCGGCATCCTCGTGCTGCCCATCCGCGAGCCCGCGATCCTCGCCAAGACGGCCGCGACGCTCCAGCTCGCCAGCGGCGGCCGGCTGATGCTCGGGGTTGCCGCAGGCTGGTATGAGCGGGAGTTCGACGCCACGGCGATCCCCTTCGGGCAGCGCGGCAAGATCTTCGAACGCAACCTGGACATGCTCTACCGGCTCTGGGAATCCGAGGACGTGACCGGCGAGTGGGACGGCCGGGTGCTGAGGCACGTGCGGATGCTGCCGCTGCCGCGGCCGCGCCCGCAGGTGCTGATCGGCGGTTACGTCGACCGCGTGCTGCGCCGCGTGGCCACCCGTAGCGACGGCTGGGTGACGTACTTCTACACGGCCGACTCGATCGCGCGCGCTTGGTCCAGGGTCCGCGGCTACGCGCAGGACGCCGGACGCGATCCTGACGAGCTCACGGTCGTCGCGCAGGTACCGCTCTGCGTTGGCAGCTCGTACGAGGAGGCCAGCAGCCGCGCTGCCCGGTACGTGGCCGAGTACTTCGACGTGCCGGCCTGGAGCGAGGCCACGCCCGAATCGGCCGTGCGCGGCACTCCCGAGCAGTGCGCCGAGCAGATAGCGGGATACCTGGACGCGGGCGTGCGGCACCTGGTGTTCTGCCCCTGCGACTACGAGCCCGAGCAGGTGGAGCGGCTAGCCGCGGAGGTGCTGCCGCTGCTGCGCATCCGCGAGGGGGCGGCCTGATGGAGCGGGTGTTCGTGCTGGCGGCCAGGGCCGAGCGCGAAGCGGCGGGCCGGCCTCAGGCGGACAAGCGGATGACGGCCGAAGCGGCCGCGGCGCTGATCCGCGACGGAGACCATGTGGCCATCGGAGGGACGCTGTACTCGCGCACGCCGATGGCGCTGGTGTTCGCCCTGCTCCGTCGGCGCACCCGGCACCTGACGGTGTCGCGGCCGCTGGCGTGTTACGAGGTGGAACTGTTCCTGTCTGCCGGGATGCTGGACCGAGTCGTGACCAGCTGGGTCGGCATCGGGCTGCCGTGGGGCCTGGCCCCGATCTTCCGGCACTACCTGGAGCGGGGCGAGGCCGATTACGACGAGTGGAGTCACCTGGCAATGGGACTGCGCTACAAGGCCGGCGCCATGGGCGTGCCGTTCCTGCCCAGCCTGACCATGCTCGGATCCGACCTGGCCACCGCACTGGAGCTGCAGACCGTGACCTGTCCCTATTCCGGGCAGCAGCTCGCCGCCATCCCGGCGCTCAACCCTGACGTCGCCCTGATCCACGCGCATCGCGCGGATATGTTCGGAAACGTGCAGGTAGACGGGTACCGGCACATGGACGCCGACATTGCCAAGGCCGCACGGAAGGTGATCGTCAGCGCCGAGCGCATCGTCAGCCCGGAGGAGATCGCCAGCCAGCCGACCCAGACGATGCTGCCCTACTTCGCCGTCGACGCAGTCGTCGCCGCCCCGCATGGTGCCTATCCACACGAGTGCTACGGGCTTTATGGCGCGGACCTGGCCCACTTCGATGCCTACGTCGCCGCCGTCAAGGAAGCCGGGCCGCGAGCGGGCCTGGCCTACATCCAGGAGAACGTCGACGCCCACGAAGACTTCGCGGGCTTTGTCGCAGCCGCCGGGCCCGGCCGGCTGGCCGCGCTGGCGGCCGAGGCGGCGGAGCTGGTGCCGCGATGAGCGCCGTGTCAGCCGAGGAGCTGATGGCGATCACGGCGAGCCGGCTGCTGGCCGATCACAAGGTGGTCTTCGCGGGAGTCGGTATGCCCCTGCTGGCCTCGGCCGTCGCCCGCCGCATGCAGGCGCCGCATCTCGCGATCGTGCTCGAGGGCGGCATCATCGGCACCGCGCTGATGCCCGGCAGGCTGCCGATCTCCACCAACGAGATGCGCGCGGCCTACGGCGCTCAGCTCCTGACCGATATCACAGATATCTTCCTGTACGCCCAGCGCGGCTATTTCGACTACGGCTTTCTCGGCGCCGCCCAGGTCGACATGTACGGCAACATCAACACCAGCATCATCGGCTCCCGGCAGCGCCCGCGGGTGCGCCTGCCGGGCAGCGGCGGCGCGAACGACATCATCTCCCTCTGCAACGAGGTCCTGATCGTGACCCAGCACGAGCCCCGGCGCTTCGTCGAGAAGGTGGACTTCATCACCAGCCCCGGTTATCTGTCGGGCGGGGACGATCGCGCCAGAGCTGGCCTGGCCGTAGGCCGGATCGGCGCCGTGGTGACCGACCTTGCCCTGCTTGACTTCGAGCCTTCCGGCCGCAGGATGCGGCTGCGCGCGGTGCAATCCGGTGTCGATGTGGCTGACGTGCGCAAGCAGACCGGCTTCGACCTGCTCGTCGCGCCGGATATTGACGAGCTGCCGCCGCCCTCGGCCCGCGAGCTCGCGATCTACCGCGAGCTGCGCGACGGTCCGCGAGCGGCGCCGGCAGGCGAGCCGGGCGCCCCCGGCACTGCGGGCTCCGGTGACCGGGCGACGGCGAGGGCCGCCGGGTGAGCGCCGGCGCCGCCCGGCCCGCCAGGGTCGGGCTGATGATCCCGTCCTCGAACACGATGATGGAGGTCGATTTCGCCCGCGACCTGCCGCCGGGCACGGCCCTGCATACGGCGCGGATGTTCATGGAAGACACGACCGCTGCCGGCGAGAACCGGATGCTGGACGAATTCGCCCTGCCCGCCGCCCGAGACCTCGGCACCGCGCGACCCGATGTCGTGGTCTTCGGCTGCACCAGCGCCGGGGCGCTGCGCGGAAACGATTACGACGCGCAGTTGTGCGACCGGATCAGCGAGCTGACCGGTGCGCCGACCGTGTCCACGATCGCCTCCGTGCGCGCCGCCATCGCGGCCGCGCACGCGAGGTCGGTCGGCGTGATCACGCCCTACGTCGATGAGCTGAACGAGAAGATCCGGGCCAGCCTCGAAGCGGACGGGACGCGGATCGCGGCGATCGCGGGCCTCGGCATCACCGAGAACTTCCAGATCGCGGAGGTCGGCGAGGAGGAGATCGTGGCGCTCGCGGTACGCGCCCTCGGCGATCTCGCCGCCAGCGGTGACATCGACCTGGCGTTCGCCTCCTGCACCAACTTCGGCGCGATGGCCGCTCGGGGAGTGATCTCCGGCCGGCTCGGCGTCCCGGTGATCACCAGCAACCAGGCCGTGCTGGAGGCCGCCGTCGCCCGGCTCTCGGCCGTGCACGACTGAGACGCGGCGGGGAACCAGACGTGGTCGCGGCCGCATTCGAATACGTGGCAGTCGACAGCTACGCCGAGGCGGTGCGGCTGCTGAGCGACCACGGCGAGGACGCCAAGGTGCTGGCAGGCGGGCAGAGCCTGATGCCGATGCTGAACCTGCGGCTGGCCCGGCCCGGACTGCTGATCGACATCAACGCCGCCGATCCGCGCGCGCCGTCGGTGACCGACGGCACGCTGGCCCTGCCGGCGCTGACCCGGCACCGCATGCTGATCGGGCACGACCTCGTGCGCGCGCACTGCCCGCTGCTCGCGGAGGCGGTCCGGCACGTGGGCAACGTGCGCGTCCGCAACCGTGGCACCGTCGGAGGGAGCCTGGCGCACGCCGACCCGACGTCGGAGATCGGCTGCTGCGCCCTCGCCACAGACGCCCGGGTGGTGGTGCGCGGACCGGACGGCGAGCGCATCGTGGCGGCGGCCGACCTGTTCGCCGGCTACTGGAGCACGGTGCTCGAGGAGTCCGAGGTGATCACCGACCTCGTGATCCCGGTGCGCCGAGCCCGCCAGGGGTGGGCATTCCAGGAAATGGTCAGGCGGACGTCCGACTTCGCGATTGTGGCCGTGGCCGCCGTGGTGGAACTCGACGAGCAGGCCGGCGTCATCAGCAGTGCGCGTGTTGCCTTGGCCGGGGTGGCCGACCGGGTGGTGCCCGCCGATGCTCAGCTGGTCGCGAGGCTGACCGGCGGCACGGGCGAGGAGGCAGAGAGCGTCGCCGCCGCCATCGCCCGCAGCGTGCAGCCGCCCTCCGACGTGCACGCTTCCGGCTCCTACCGGCAGCGGCTGACCGGCGTGCTGACCGCGCGCGCACTCCGGCAGGCCTACGCCCGTGCGATCGGGGTGCCGGCGTGAACAGCAACAGCATGACCAGGTATCCGATCGTCCTCACGGTCAACGGCCAGGACCACGAGGTGTGGGCGCTGGCCTCGGACACGCTGCTTGAGGTGCTGCATGACGGGCTTGGCCTGGCCGACGTGCGCTACGGCTGCGGTGAGGGAGTCTGCGGCACCTGCACGATCCTGCTGGACGGCGAGCCGGTCAGCAGCTGCCTGACGCTGGCCCTGCAGGCGCCGGGGCATCCGATCACGACGCTGCGCGGGCTCATGGGCCCGGCCGAGGAAATGCATCCGCTGCAGGAGAGCTTCCTGCGGCGCGGCGCCGCCCAGTGCGGATTCTGCACGCCGGGGATCGTGCTTACGGCGCTTGACCTGGTCCGGCGCCGCGGCCGGCCGAGCCGCGCCGAGATCAGGTACGCGCTCATCGGCAACCTGTGCCGGTGCACGGGATACACCAAGATCCTGGATGCGGTCGAGGAGTATGCCGATCTCGTCGGCCGCGAAGACGAGAGCGAATCATGAGGGGAACGAGGGGTCTCCCCGGCCACCGTGAGCACGAAGGCCGGCAGCTCACCGAGCAGCGGCCTGCGGGGCCCTACCGCGTGGTCGGCACCTCGCCTGCTCACCACGACTTCGTGGAAAAGGTCAAGGGATCACTGCACTACGCCGCTGACTGGCAGCTGCCCGGCATGCTCTACGGCCGGATCGTCAGGGGCCAGCTGCCCAGCGCCCGGATCACCGGGATCGACACCAGCCGGGCCCGCGCACTGCCCGGGGTTGCCGCCGTGCTGACGGCCGCGGACGTGCCGAGCAACCAGATAGTGGAGATGGCCAGCGGCGGCCTGGCCGAACTCGAGGTCACGATGCCGGTGCTCGCCGCCGACCGCGTCCGTTACGTCGGCGAGCCGGTCGCGATCGTGGCGGCCGCCACCCAGCAGATCGCCGACGAGGCCGCCGATCTGGTCAGCATCGACTACGAGGAGCTGCCGGGAGTCTTTGACGCCGAGGCGGCCAGGGCCGCCGGAGCGCCGCTTGTACACGACGTCGGCAACACGCTGGTGACCTGGCACATCCAGTCCGGCGACGCGGCGGCGGCAATCGCCCGCGCCGAGGTCGTCGTGACGGGGGAGTACCGCAGCCAGCACGTCGAGCACGCCTACCTAGAGCCTGAGGCCGGAGTCGGCTGGCTGGAAAACGGCGTGCTCACGCTCCGCGTGTCCACCCAGGTCATCGAGCACGCCGCGACGATCGCCCGGATCCTGGGCGTGCCGCAGTCCAAGGTCCGGGTGATCGCCGCGTACATGGGCGGCGGCTTCGGCGGTAAGGAAGACATGACCGTGGAGCCGTACCTGGCCCTGCTGGTGTGGCACACCCGGCGCCCGGTCCGGATGATCTGGGACCGGCAGGAGTCCCTGGTCGCCAGCACGAAAAGGCACCCGTTCATCATGCGGTACCGGACCGGCGCAAGCCGTGACGGCACGATCACCGGCCAGCAGGTCGAGATCCTCGGCGACGCGGGCGCGTACCCGAACCTGTCGCCGAGGGTCCTGTTCGCCGCGGCGGCCTGCGCGTGCGGGCCCTACCGGGTGCCCAGCGCCAGCATCACGTCGACCGCCGTGTTCACCAACAACGTCCCGGCCAGCGCGTTCCGCGGTTTCGGCGCGATGCAGGTCGTGCTGGGCTACGAATCGCAGATGGACCTGCTGGCTGAGCGGCTCGGCCTGTCCCGCACGCTGGTGCGCGAGCGGAACTTCCTGGCCAAGGGCGACCTGCTGCCGACCGGCGAGCCGCTGGAGACATGCGTCGAGGTCGCGCAGACTATGCACCGAGCGCTGGAGCTGCTCGGCGAGCCACCGGTACCCTCAGGGCCGGGGAAGCTGACCGGCCGCGGCATCGGCTGCAACCGGCATCCCTACGGCCGGACCATCTGGTTCAGGGACCGGGCCTCGGCCTGGCTGAGCCTCCAGCCCGACGGCACACTGCTGATCCGCTCGGGCGTGACCGACCTCGGGGCCGGGCAGGCGGCCAGCCTGTGCCAGATCGCCGCCGAGGTGCTCGGCGTGCCGCTGGCTGACATCGGCATCCACATCGGCGACAGCGCGCTCAACCCGCCGGCGGGCGGAACCTTCGCCACCCGCCAGCTCTACATGTCGGGCAATGCGGTGCTGCAGGCCGCCGTAGAACTCCGCGACCGAATGTCTCCGGTCGCGGCCGACCTGCTCGGGACCGAAGCCGATGAGCTGGAGTTCGCAGACGGCCAGGTGCGGCGGGCCGGGAGCCAGGGCCGGGCCAGCATCACGCTGGCCGAACTGGCCGTGGCGTGCGAGCGGCGGGCCGTCAGCACTGCGCACCTGTCAACCTGGCGGGCGGAGGCCGGGGCCTTCGACCCGCGCACCGGCCAGGGCGACACCTTCCCCGACTACACCTACGGCACGCACGCGGCCGACGTGGAGGTTGATACCGAGACCGGACAGGTCACCGTGCTCCGGTACGCGGCGTGTCACGACGTCGGACGGGCGATCAACCCGATGCGGGTCGAAGGCCAGATCCAGGGCGCGGCCATGCAGGGCCTCGGCTATGCGCTCACCGAGGACATGGCCATCGACGACGGCTACGTGCAGGCCAGCCTGTTCGCCAATTACCTGATCCCGAACTCTTACGACTTCCCCGACGTGGTTGTCGGCATCATCGAGAGCGGCGAAGGCAAGGGCCCGCTCGGCGCGCGCGGCATCGGAGAGCCTCCTATCGGGAACGTGGCCGCCACGATCGCCAGCGCCATCCAGGACGCGATCGGGATCCGGCCGACTCGGCTGCCGATGACACCGGAGCGGATCCTGCGCCTGCTGGATGCGCGGGCGCGCATCGGCGGCTATCCGGCACCGGACGACGCTTTGCCCCAACCGACGCCAGGAGGTAACCCATGACCCCTCGTACTTACGGCGGACCGCTGGTCGACATGACCGGCGCGGTCGACCTGCACTGCCACCCCTACCCTGACCTGTTCCCACGGCTCGCGGACGACTTCGACATCGTCCGGGCGGCCCGCGACGCCGGCCTGAAGGCGATCCTGCTGAAGTGTCACCACGAGAGCACGGTCTCCCGTGCCTACCTCGTACAGCGGGTCATCCCGGGCATCAGGGTGTTCGGCGGGATCGTGCTCAACTACTACGTCGGCGGCATCAACGCCGCAGCCGTCGAGGCGTCCCTGCGGCTGGGCGGCAAGGAAGTCTGGATGCCCACCGTGGACGCCGGCTACCACGCCGAGGTGCACGGAGGCACCGGCGGCTATGACGCGCAGCAGGGCGGGCGGAGCCAGGCCGAGGGGATCTGGGTCGCTGACGCCGACGGCAAGCTGCGGCCCGAGGTCAAGGAGGTGCTTGAGCTAGTCGCGCAGCACGGCGCGATCCTCGGCACCTCGCACCTCGCGCCGCGCGAGATTGTCGCTTTGGTACGCGAGGCGCGCTCGGTCGGCGTGGAGAAGATCGTGATCACTCATCCGTACTTCCGGGTGCCGAACATCGACCTGGACACGCTCGAGGAGGTCGCCAGGCTGGGGGCCATGCCGGAATTCGGGTACTGCACAGTCTCGCCAGCCTGGCAGTACGCCGCGCCAGAGAAGATCGCCGCGAGCGTGGCCAGGATCGGTGCCTCGCGTTGCCTGCTTGTCTCCGACACCGGCCAGCGGCACAATCCGTTGCCATCGGAGGCGCTTCGCATCTTCGCGCAGACGATCTTCGAGAAGGGTGTGCCCATGGAGCAAGTGACGCAGATGATCACTGCCAATCCCTTGCAACTGCTGGACGCCGACGCCGAGTACACCCCGAGCGCCGCCGATATCGCCTGGGCCAGAGGGCTGGTCGAGGACCCGTGCGCGGCTGCGACCGGACCAGACCCGGGCTGACAGCGGTGGCCATACGGCGGGGCAGGCCCCCGGCGAGCCAGTCGGCGGACCCCCGCCGGCCGGTCCAGCAGGCAGAGCCCGGGTCCGGCCGCAACGTGGTCAGCCTTCCTGGCCGCCGCCGCCGAGGCGGCCAGGTCCTCACCGACGCCCTGACCGTGCGGGAGATGCTCGGCCTGGACGCGATGCGCGGTGCGCGGATCATCGCCGGGGCCGGCGGCCTCGACCGGCTCGTGCGGCGGATGAACGTGATGACGGTCCCCAACATCGTGCGGTGGACGAAGCAGGACGAGTTCCTGCTGACGACTGGTTACCCGCTGCCGCGCGAGCCAGCCGCGTTCTGCCAGCTCATCGAC
The DNA here is from genome assembly GCA_030040195.1 of Streptosporangiaceae bacterium. Lineage (GTDB taxonomy): Bacteria > Actinomycetota > Actinomycetes > Streptosporangiales > Streptosporangiaceae > JAJYUU01. The sequence continues at coordinate 15,387 of JASHUE010000192.1, forward strand.
CAGCTCGCCGCCAACGGCCTGGCCGGGCTCGGAGTGAAGCTGGACGAGTACCTGGCCGAGGTGCCGCAGCCGGCGGCCGATCGCGCGGACCTGGCTGGCTTCCCGATCATCGTCATCCCGCCTGCGTCCCCTCTGGATGACGTGCTGAGCCAGACTTTCGAGACCATCGTCAACCGGCAGGCCGCGGCGCTGGCGAGGCGGCAGCAAATCCACGACACTTTCCTGCGCGTCGCGCTCGCCGGCGGCGGCCTGGCCCGGCTGTCCGATGAGCTTGCCGACGTCCTGCCCGGTGCTGATGTCGTCATCTGCGACCCGGCCGGCTATCAGCTCGCGGCAACCGCGCGGTCCGGCGGGGAGCCGGCCGGAGCCTTCCGTGACTCGTGCGGCCGGGTGCGCGGCTGCTTCCTGACCTCGGGCGCGCGCGAGGACGCGGAGACCGGCGCGCACTGGGTGGCGGCGGTGATCCGTGCCGGGGACATGCAGCACGGATTCGTGCTCGCCATGACCGGCTCGCACGGGCTGCCGGCCGTGGCCGGGCTGGCGGTCGAACAGGCGGCGCTGGTGGCGGCGCTGGAGATAACCAGGGACCTGGCGGTACTCGCCGTGGAGCAGCAGTTCGCTTCCAACGCGCTGCACGATCTGGTGACCGGTACCGCCGCGGACATGGGCCACGCGCTGGCCAGGGCCGCGCGGTTCGGCTGGAGCCTGCAGCGGCCGCTGGCGGTTCTCGTGGCCAGGCAATGCAGCGACCATGGCGACGGGCCTGCCCGCGAGCAGGAGGCGGCCGCGCTGCGCGCGGTGGAGCTATGGACATCGGCGGTCAGGGACCGGGACCGCGACGCGGCCGCCGCCGGGTTCGCGACCGAGCTTGTGGCGGTCGTCGGTGCTGATAACGCGGCGGGCCTTGGCCGCAAGGTACACGCGGACATGACCGCGTCGACCGGCCGTGCCTATTCCATCGGCGTTAGCCAGGCTGCCGACGGACCCCAGGAAATCCCGCGCCTGTATGAGGAGGCGAGGGTGGCGCTGCAGGCAGGCCTGCGCCTGTCGGGCAGCGGAGCCGTCACCAGCTTTGCCGAACTCGGGCTGTACCGGCTGATCAGCAACGTGAGCGAGGGCGAACTGCGCGCGTTCGTGCAGGACACCCTCGGCCCGGTTCTCGGCCTGCCCAACCCGGCCAGGACCGACCTGCTCACGTCGCTGTCGGTGTTGTGGGGGACTCGTTTCAACGTGGCCGAGTCGGCCCGGATACTGCACTACCACTACAACACCATGCGGTACCGGACGACCAAGCTCGAGCGGATGCTAGGTGACTTCGCCGGCGACGCCGCAGCCGGGCTGCGAATCGGCGTGGCGCTGCAGATCCTGCGCATGTACGAGATCTCGGGCGACTCGCTCCGGTCCCTGCCCTGATCGGCCCGGGGCCGGACCTGACGAGCCTCTGAGCTCGGTTTTCGCAGTCCGCAGGGCGGGACAGCAAGAAGCTGTGACGAGTCCCACACTGACCGTGATGGGGTTCGGATCGGGTACGCTACGTTGTTAATATGCTATGGCCGTATATCTTCCCTAATCTCCTGATTGGGCTGCGAGAGGGCCTTGAGGCTGGCCTGGTCGTCAGCCTGCTGCTGGCGGCCGGCCGCCGGGCCGCGGCCGGGACTGGCGGTGCCGCGCCTGGCGGTGGCGCCCAGGCGCGGAGAATGTCGACGGCGCCGATCTGGCTCGGGGTGCTGGGCGCGGTCATGCTGTCGGGCAGCTTCGCTGCCGTCTTCACGTCTTCCGCCAGGCTACTGTCCGGCAACGCCCAGGAGGCAGTGGCCGGGCTGCTCGGCGTGCTCGCGGTCGGCCTGCTCACCGCTGTGCTCTTCTGGCTGCGCCGCGCCGCCAAGGGCCAGGAACCTCAGCCACGCGGCGGCGTGGCTCGCCGGGCGCCGGCCGGCGCCCGGGCGCTGACGACAGTCGCCTTCCTCGCAGTGAGTTGCCAGGGCGTCCAGACGGCGCTGTTCGTGTGGACGGCCACTCGCGCATCAGGGCAGACGGCGGGATCGCTCGCTGGGGCCGGGACCGGGCTTGCGGCCGCGATGGTGCTCTGCTGGCTGCTCTACCGCCGGGCGGT
>JASHUE010000193.1:0-2542 GCA_030040195.1 Streptosporangiaceae bacterium
GGGCGGACCCCGGACGCCGCGAGCGGTGTCAGGGACAGTGATGAGACCTAGTCCCATCACTCTAGCAGGTGATGCGACTTGGTGCCATCACCTAGGATGTCGGCATGGGCCGATGGGAACCCAACGCGCGGGAACGCCTCGAGCGGGCGGCGCTCGCGCTGTTCGCCGAGCACGGGTACGACGCCACGACCGTCGCCGAGATCGCCGACCGGGCCGGGCTGACCAAGAGCACGTTCTTCCGGCACTTTGCCGACAAGCGCGAAGTGCTCTTCGGCGGGCAGGACATGCTGGTAAAGCTGTTCACCGACGCGATCAGGTCGGCCTCGCCCTCGGCCACGACCGCCAGCTGCCTGGCCGCAGCGCTGGAGGCCTCCGCCGCCGCGTTCACGGCGGAACGCCACGACCTCGCCGAGCAGCGACGCGCGGTTATCGGGGCCAACCCCGAATTGCGCGAACGCGAACTTCTCAAGCGGGCTCGCCTCAGCTCCGCGATGGCCGACGCACTCCGCGCACGCGGAGCCGACGAGACCACCGCCCGCCTGGCCGCCGAGGTAGGCGTGCTCGCGTTCAGCACGGCCTACGCGCGCTGGGCCACGCCGGACAACCGGGAACCGTTCGCTGAGATCGCGCAGGCGGCGTTGCGCGACCTGCAGGCACGTGCCACGGCCCTGGGCGACGCCGCCCGAACCTGACCCGGTGCCAGGCCGCCTGGGCTCGCGCCGGCGGCCAGATAACAGTCTGTTGACCGCGTCCTGGTACTCACCTAATTTGCTCTTCATGAGCCATCACTCCCGGATGCGCCGGTGAAGGTCATCGACCTGACCCAGGCGATGGCGAACGGAATGCCGGTAATGGCGGGCATCGTTCCGCCCCAGTTCCATGACCTCGCCAATGTCGCAACCGACGGCTACGCGATGTCCCAGTACACCTTCATCAACCACACGGGCACTCACGTGGACGCGCCGGCGCATCAGATCGCAGGCGGTGCCACTCTCGACGACATCCCGCTGGAGCGACTGGTCACCGAAGCGCTGACCATCGACCTGAGCGGGCACGAACCAGGGCCGGTCGGCCTGACCGACCTCGACGGCACGCTGGCGCAGGTCCGGCCGGGCGACCTGGTGCTATTCCGCTCGGACAACGCGGACAACTGGGGGGACGAGGCGTACTGGCACGGCTGGTGCTATCCCGATGCGCAAACCGCGCAGGCGCTGATCGACCGCGGGGTCTCCGGCGTGGGCTTCGACGGCCCGTCCGCGGACCCAGTGACCAGCGAGGACTACCCGCTGCACCGGCTGTGGCTCGGCGCCGGAAAGATCATCATTGAGAACCTCGCGAGCCTGGCGGAGCTGCCGGCCCGCTGCCGCATCGTCGTCGCTCCCCTGAAAGTGCGCGGGGCCAACGGCGGCCCTGCCCGTGTCCTCGCCCTAGTCGATGACTAGCCACTAGGGCGGCCGCGCCGGCCGCATCCGCTTCCAGGCGGCCGGCCGGCGGGACCGTCCCCGGCGTGCACCTGGCCGACCCCGGTGACGCCTCGTTCCCCCCCTGCCACCTCTAGCGGAAAGAGGAAGCCATGCCCGCTAGCCATCAGCAAGCAGGACCGTCCGGTGAGCTGCGCCATGGGGTCCTGGGCAGTGCCGATGCGGTCGCGCAGTCGCTCGCACTGCTGGCGCTGACGTTCGCGGTATCGGCCGCGCCGGCCGGGGCCGCGGCCACCGCCGGAGCCGCCGTGCCGGTCGCCTACGTGATCGCCGGCATCGGCAGCCTGTGCCTCGCGTCGGTGATCGTGCGGTTCACGCGGCGAATCGCGCACGCCGGCGGGCTTTACACCTACACGGTGCGCGGCCTCGGACCGCAGGTCGGCTTCCTGGCGGGCTGGATGTACGCCATCGCGTTCGCGGTGGGCATCTCGTTCGTCCTGATCATCGCGGCTGACTTCCTGTCCACCGTGCTCACGGCCAACACCAGCGTGCACCTAGGCTGGTTCCCGCTGTACTGCATCCTCGTGGTCCTCATCATGCTGATCGCGCTCACCGACATCAGGATCTCGACGAGAGTGCAACTCGTCTTCGCCGTGATCGGCGTGCTCACGATCGTTGCGCTGTCGCTGGCGATCGTGGCCAAGGGCGGCGCGAACGGACTGACCTGGCGCCCGTTCGATCCCCGCCTGTCGCCGAGTACGCACGGGCTGGCGCTGGCGGTGATCCTGGCGTTCACCGGATACATCGGCTTCGAGGCGGCCGCGGTGCTCGGCGAGGAGGCCTCCAGGCCGCGGCGGGTGATCCCGCGCGCGATCCTCGGCACGGTCATCGTGGCCACGATCTACTTCATCTTCGTGACCTGGGCCCAGGCGGTCGGGTACGGCGTGGCGGGTGCGGGCCGGTGGGCGGCCGACCCAACCGCGCTGGCCACGCTGTCGGACCGCTACGTCGGCCACTGGTTCAGCACGCTGGTGGACATCGTGGTCGCGGTCGACGCGTTTGTGGCGGCACTGGCCGGGGTGCACCTGACCGCGCGGACGCTGTTCGCGATGGGCCGGGAC
>JASHUE010000194.1:0-4329 GCA_030040195.1 Streptosporangiaceae bacterium
GCGCCACGCCTGGGTCGGCCCGCCGTCCCGAGCCCGGTGTCCCGGGGCCTGCGCGGCCCGGCCGGATCGCCTGGGCGAGTCCGCCCAGAAGTCATCGTCGGTCCGCTGGGCACCGGCGTCGCCGCGGGCACGGCTGCCCGAGCCGCGGATGCCCAGCCGATTCCGCAGGTCGTCCGCGGTGTTGCTGAAACGATCGCTCCAAGCCGCGCCACTGGCAGGCCGGGCCGGACGGCCAGCCCCGCCGTCCGCCTCCCCAGCGCGTCCCCTACCCCGGCTTCCTCCGGCCGCGCGGAAAGCCTGGCTCGCTGTGCTCCCAGCGCGCCGACGTCCATTACCGTTCTGCGAACCCGGCTGGCCATCGGGCCGGCCCGGCGAGCGCCAGAACCCGGCGCCGTCGTCCCACGGCGACTGCTCATCCTGCGCGCCGCCCTGCCTGCTTCGCCGCCCGGGGCCTGCATCCTGCTGATCCTGCCAGTAGGGCCCGGGCCAGTCTGGGTTACTCACGCGTCCTCGCGGGTCGGGGAAAACGGCTGACATTTGCGATCGGCCGCCAAGAAGACACGTTACCTGGCGGTACGTACCATCCCGGCCTTAATCATCCGATCTACTGGCGCCTGCACCTGCAGGCCCAGGTGGGGGGTGCGAGCCTCCCGCTCAGTCTCAGGCCCGCCGGTTCCGGCAGTTACTCGCTGGCCCTGGCCCGCCGGCCGCGCCGGGGAGCCGACTCGCCAGTGCCTAGCACATACGAAGAAGCGAGGTGGTTCCAGGCACAACTCTGGCAGACCTCGACGACGTAAACCTGGAACTCCCCATATTCCGCAGCCATTTCGTCGAGTTCTGGCCCGCGCTTGACGCGGCCCTCGTACCGGCCGAGTTCGTCGCCGTAGACGTAGGTGACGTGCGTGAGCTTGGCTCTTCGGCAGATCGGACAGGTAACGTCGGTCCCCTCACCGTGGAACTTCGCTGCGCGGAGCAGATAAGGGTGGGCGTCGCAGACATCGGTCAGAGTGGCGCGGCCAGACAGCACCGAGGCGAGCGTCGCCCGCCTGGCCAGCCCGTAGTCGACCACCGATCGCCTCATGCCCGACAGGTTACGACGGAACTGGCCGCAACAGGAGACCCGACTGGTCATCGGCTTGTGCGCGGGCGGCGTTACCGGGATCACGACGGAGCGCGAGATACGCGGGACTTGCGCGCTTGCGGGGCACCACATATCGTTGCGATGTATCAATTCGATACATCGGCATGACATGCCGCTCCGTGATGACACGTCAGTTGTCCGGAATGTTAGCTCAGAACGGTATAGGAGGTGCGCGCGGGTATGAGCAACCAGCGATCCGGGGTGCTCGAACTCGCCGTCCTCGGCATCCTCCACGAGACCCCCATGCACGGCTACGAGTTGCGCAAGCGGCTCAGCTCATTGCTCGGTGCCTTTCGTGCCTTCGGATACGGTTCGCTGTACCCCGCGCTCAAGGACCTGCTGGCCAAGGGCCTGATCGCGGAGGAGGTCGCGGACGGCGGCCCGGCCAGGCCGCTGGACCGGCCCCGGCGCTCCAAGATCGTCTACCGCCTGACCGCCGAGGGCAAGGAGCGGCTCGAGGACCTGCTCGCGCAGTCCGGACCCGCGTCATGGGAGGACGACGGCTTCGGGGTGCACTTCGCGTTCTTCGGCCTGACCCAGGCCGAAGTCCGGATGCGGATACTCGAAGGCCGCCGTAGCCGGCTGGAGGAGCGCTTGGAGGCCTTCCGGGCGGCGGCGACCCGCACGCGGGAGCGGGTCGATAGTTACACCCTCGAACTCCAGCGGCACGGCCTCGAGTCGGTCGAAAGGGAAGTCCGCTGGCTTAACGAGCTGATTGCCTCCGAACGCGAGTCGGGCACCGGGCCCGACCAGCGGGGCGGAGTAAACAAACACTGAAAGCCACGGGGCGGTCTAGCCGGCTCGGCCGGCTGCATCGCTGCGTGCACTAGATAAGGAGCAATCCTCATGGGTTCGGTACGGGTAGCCATCGTGGGCGTCGGGAACTGCGCTAGTTCCCTGGTCCAGGGGGTGGAGTACTACAGGGACGCTGACCCGGTGAGCCGGGTGCCGGGCCTTATGCATGTCCAGTTCGGCCCGTATCACGTGCGGGACGTGGAGTTTGTCGCCGCGTTCGACGTCGATGCGAAGAAGGTCGGCCGGGATTTGGCCGAGGCCATCGTGGCCAGCGAGAACAACACGATCAAGATCTGTGACGTACCGCCGACCGGCATCACCGTGCAGCGTGGCCCGACGATGGACGGTCTCGGCGAGTACTACCGGGAGATCATCAGCGAATCGGACGAGCAGCCGGTCGACGTGGTGCAGGTCCTCAGGGAGGCACGCGCCGACGTGCTGGTCTCCTACTTGCCCGTCGGCTCGGAGCAGGCTGACCGCTTCTACGCGCAGTGCGCCATCGACGCAGGCGTCGCGTTCGTCAACGCGCTGCCGGTGTTCATCGCCTCTGACCCGGTATGGGCGAAGAAGTTCACCGATGCAGGCGTCCCCATCGTGGGTGACGACATCAAGTCGCAGGTCGGCGCGACCATCACCCACCGGGTCATGGCGAAGCTGTTTGAAGACCGAGGCGTCGAGTTGCTGCGGACCTACCAGCTGAACTTCGGCGGAAACATGGACTTCATGAACATGCTGGAGCGCAAGCGGCTGCAGTCCAAGAAGATCTCGAAGACCCAATCCGTGACCTCGCAGATTCCGCATGAGATGGCCAAGGCCGACGTGCACATCGGGCCGTCCGACCACGTCCCGTGGCTGGACGACCGTAAGTTTGCCTACGTCCGGCTGGAGGGCCGCTCGTTCGGCGACACCCCGCTGAACCTGGAGTACAAGCTCGAGGTCTGGGATTCGCCGAACTCGGCGGGCATCATCATCGACGCGGTCAGGGCCGCGAAGATCGCCAAGGACCGCGGGATCGGCGGACCCATCCTCTCGCCGTCCTCGTACTTCATGAAGTCGCCGCCAGTCCAGTACAGCGACGACCAGGCCCGCGAGGCGGTCGAGAAGTTCATCCGCGGCGAGATCGAACGCTAGCCAGGGCACCGCCTCGACCGGAGGTGCCCTGGTATGGCCGGCACGCGGCGGCGGCCATAGGCTGACCCCGTGTCAGCGCAGGACCAGCCCGCCGCGTCGGCGACCGGCCAGAACAACCCGGCCAGCGCACCCCGGCGCTCGTCCTTCGTGCGCGACCTGCGGATTGTCTGGTCGGAGCACGACTTCCGGCGGCTGCTCTCGACCAGGCTGATCTCGCAGACCGGCGATGGCATTTTCACGGCCGGACTTGGCACCTACGTCTTCTTCAACGCGGCGGTCTACCCGAACCCGCTGAAGGGCGCTGCGGCTTTCGCCGTCCTGTACGCCCCGTACTCCCTGATCGGCCCGTTCGCGGGGGTCTTCATCGACCGCTGGTCCCGGCGCCAGATCCTGGTCTACTCGGCCCTGCTTCGATCGGTTTTCGTTGCGCTGACGGCGGCCCTGATGGCCTCGGGCAACCTCGGCCCGCCGCTGTACATCGCAGTGCTGCTCGTGCTTGGCGTTAACCGGTTCTTCCTGGCGTCGCTATCGGCCGCGCTACCGCACGTGGTGGCCGGGGACAAGCTCGTGATGGGTAATTCCGTCTCGCCAACGGCAGGCGGCACCTTGGCCGCCGTCGGCGGAATCCTCGGCCTCGGCGTCAATGCGGCCACCGGCGACACCGAACGCGGCGCTGCCATCACTTTGCTGGTCGCCGGCGTGTGCTACGTTGCGGCCAGCCTCGTCGCCCGGACCATGCCCCGTAACCTGCTCGGTCCTGTCCGCGAGCCCTACCAGCGACAGCCGGGCCGGATCCTGGCCGAGCTTCGCATCGTCGCGGTTGGCCTGGCCCGTGGTGTGCGCGTCATAGGCAGGCGCCGAGGGCCGGCCACCGCGCTCAGCGCCATCGGCGGGAACCGGTTCTTCTACGGCATTTTGTTCTTGATGTCGATCCTGCTCTACCGCAATTACTTTTACCGCGGGGCCCGCGCAAGCGTCGCCGAGACTCACTACGGGTACCTCGTCGCCGCTGTAGCGGTCGGCTACTTCTGCGCCGCCATCGTCACTCCGTACGTCACACGGCGCCTCACCAAGCCGGCCCTGATCACGGTGACGCTGGCGGTCAGCGCAGTACTGATCGGCACGCTCGGGCAGACGTTTGGCCAGATTGCCTACATCGTGATGGGGTTCTTCCTCGGTCTCGCCGGGCAGACCATGGTGATCTGTGCCACGACGGTCTTGCAGGAGGAGTTGACCGACGATTACCGCGGCCGCGCATTCTC
>JASHUE010000195.1:0-5430 GCA_030040195.1 Streptosporangiaceae bacterium
GTACGTCGTCCTATTCGTGCTTATTGGCCTCTGGTACTGGGTGATCTGGCCGCACTCCCACAATGGCCAGACCTTCGCGATGAGGTGGTTTGGTCTGCGGGTGATCAGCAAGGACGGCGGGCCTGCCAACCTGACTCAGATGTTCATTCGCTGGATCTGCCTGCTGTTCGACGCGGCCCCCTGGATGTGGCCGTTCACCGGCCTGCTCGGCCTGATCGTCATGCTCTGCTCGCGTTATCGTCAGCGGATCGGCGACCACCTGGCCCGGACACTGGTGATCTCGACCGGGGCATTCGGCGGCCAGAGTCGCCAGTACGCCTACGCGGGTCATTCCGGGACGAGCGGCCAGCCGGGCACGGAGAGCGAATCGGGGGTCGGCGGCCAGCCGGGCGCCGGGGGCCAGCAGTTCGCTCAGGCTGATCAGCCAGCTCAGCAGGATCAGTTCGGCCAGCAGCAATATGGCCGGCAAGACCGCAACTCGTAGCCGTTCCGCACGCATCGTCGCGCAGGGACCGGGCCCGGACGGCGGCCGCAACCGCCGTCCGGGCCCGTTCGCGCCTGCCGCGATGTGCGCTGGGCTTCCCCTACCGGCGCGGCGAAACCAGCCGGTATCGCCGGACGCCATCGGTCACGGCGCTGGTCGCGACGGACCGCGCGACCAGCAGGTCCAGGTGGTAGGCCGTCTCGCAGACGGCGAGCATCTGGTTCATGACGTCCATGTCCGCCAGCCGCCGCCTGCGCGAGGTCCACGGCAATTCCTGTGCCACGCGGTAGGCGGTGAGCTCGCCGCTGCCGGACAGCAGCGACTCCATCGCCGCGAGCCGGCCGTCGTGATGAGCGATCAGCTCGTCGATGCGGGCGTGCGCGCTGGCTGAGACCGGCCCGTGCGCCGGCAGCAGCGCCATGTCCGGCATCCGCCGCACGATGTTCAGGGATTCCAGGTACTGGCCGAGCGGCAGCGCGGCCGGCGCTTCCTCGAATCCGATCGACGGGGTGATGTGCGGCAGCACGTGATCGCCGGCGAACAGCAGCCCGGCCGCCCGGTCGGCGAACACGAGGTGCCCGCGGGTGTGTCCGGGCGTCGCCACTGCCTCCAGCGTGCGGTTGCCGAGGTCAAAAGGCTGTCCGGACGTGATCCACTCGTCGGGCCAGTCATAGCCGAACTCGGCCGGGCGCATGCCGTGCTCGGCCAGGGTCATCTCGGACAGCGCCGTGGCCACCGGCTCGGCCCCGGCCAGCGCGAGCTGGATGAGCTGGGCGTTCAGCGGCCGCATGTCGGGACCGAGCAGGCGCTCGATCGAGTGCTTCTCCTCGGCGCCGAGCGTGACGTGGGTGCCGAGTTCACGGCGGATCGCGACGGCCTGCGTGTAGTGGTCGCGGTGCAGGTGCGTGACCAGGAACTGCCGCACATCGCCCAGCCCCGCGCCGATGTGAGCGAGCGAGCGTTCGAGCTGATCGCGGGAGTTCGCCAGCGCCCAGCCGGAATCGATGAGGACCAGGCCGCCCGCCGCCTCGACGGCGTACACGTTGACTGCCCGCAGGCCATCCATCGGCAGCGGCAGCGGAATACGGTACACCCCTGGCGCGACGTCGAACACGCCCTCCTCGATCCACGCGTGGCGGTCCTGACCGGGCATCATTCGCTCGTCTCCAGCAGCCAGATCACCGCGGTCCTGGCGGCCGTCAGCGGCCAGGCCACGCCCTGCGCCAGGAGTGAGCTGCCGGCCCGGACGCCGTGATCGCGGTCCTCGCCCACCAGGCTGACCTCCCGCACGCGGTACTGAGCGTCGGGGCGGACGCCGGCGACCGGGCAGGCCGGGCCGTCCGGCGGCCCGTCGCCCAGCTGATAGCCGAAGACCACGCACCTGCGCCGGCCGTAGTCGGCGAATCCCAGCGCCGCCCTTCCCGCGTCGGGTGCTATCAGCCGGAACATGTCGCCGAGCTGGACCAGGTCCCTGACCTGACTGTAGATCGACGCAGCCCGCTGACAGGCCAGCCGCTCGGCATGACCGAGGGTCGCCGGGTCGAGGTCGAAGCCGAACCTGGCGCTCATCGCCACGGCGCACGCGAACGCGAGGTCCTGATCTCCCCACCGGGTGACGTGCGCGCCAATGACCTGCGGCGGGAGAAATCGGGAGGCTTCCCACTGCATCTTCAGCCTGGCCACCGCGTCGGTGTTATCCGACAGCCACACCTCGTGGAACCAGCGCAGCGTGCCAAGGTCGATGCGGCCGCCGCCGGACGCGCACAGCATCATCTCGATGTCTGGGCTGCCCGCCGCGACCTCGGCCATGACCTGCCAGCGGGCCAGCACCGTGTCGATCCACAGGTTCGACTGGCGGTCGGCCGCGAGCGCGGCCGAGCCCGGCTCGGAGATGTCGCGGTTCGCGTCCCATTTCAGGTAGCTGACGCCCGGATTGCCGGTCAGCACGAAGTCGACGACGCCAGTCACGAACGAGCGCACGTCGGGCTGACACAAGTCGAGGACGAGCTGATTACGCTCCTCACGCCGCGGCCGGCCCGGCTCGCCCGTGACCCAGTCGGGGTGATCGCCAAACAGCAGGGAGGACGGGTTCACCATCTCCGGCTCTATCCACAAGCCGAAGCGCAGCCCGTGCTCCTGCGCGGCCGCAGTCAGCCCGCCGATCCCGTCGGGCAGCTTAGCCGGGTCGGCCTGCCAGTCGCCGAGCCCGGCGTCGTCGTCATCGCGCGGGAACTCCGTGCCGAACCAGCCGTCGTCGAGCAAGAACAACTCCGCGCCGAGGTCGGCCGCGTTCGCCATCATCGCGGTCAGGCGGGCCTGGTCGAAGTCGAAGGCGGCGGCCTCCCAGGTGTTGAACACGGTGGCGCGGACCCGGTGGCCGTCGCGCACGGCGTGCGCGCGCACCCACCGGTGCAGCCGGTGCGTCAGCGGCCCGCATCCTTCGGCTGACCAGGCCCAGATCATGTGCGGGGTCTCGAACAGCGCACCAGGGTCAAGCCGGTAACCGCCCATGCCAGGGTTGGCGCCGCACCAAAGACGGACCAGATCGGGCTGGCAAGCACCACGTCCGAACGCGAGCATGATTCCGCCGCCCCAGGCCAGCGCGCCCGCGAGCACGCTGCCCTCGGTCTCGGCGGCCCGCCCCTCCGGCGCCAGCAGGAAGAACGGCGCCGCCTGCAGATGCGGTTGCACGGCGCCGAACGACTGCGCGACCGAGGTGCCAAGCGGCAGCTGCCCGCTCACCGGCAGCCACTCGGTGGCCCAGTCGCCGGCGTACCTGGTGAGCCACGGGTCAGGCGCGTGCACGGCCGGCGCCGCCGCGGCCGCCTCATGCAGGGTCACCGGGCCGGGCTGACTGTGCCGTACCTCGGTCCACTGCTCAATCACCTGCTCGTCATCCCAGGTGCGCAGGCACAACGTCACCTCGAGCGCGGCCAGCCGGTCGGTCAGCGTGATCCGGTGCCCGGCTTCGTTCCCCTCATATCCATCAAGCGTGAGGTAGCACCCGGCGCGGCCGTCGTGGCTCGAAAGGCGCAGCGCCGGCGTCGCGCCCGTTTCCTCGCCCCAGACCGGATAGGCGAGCGGAAACGCTTCAGGCGGGAACGAGGCGCGCTCGATGCCGGGGCCGCCCGCCACCACAGGCCGGAACCCGATCTGCCGAAGCCGGCCATCGGCGTCCGTCTCGTACCGCAGCGCGACGTCCCCCGCGCTGATGTTGATCGCAGTCACCGGCCCAGCATGCCCGACGCTGGCGGCACGCGGGCCGGGCGGGCCTAAGGAACGTAGATGACCAGGCCTGCGTGCCTGACGGCCGCCCGAATCCACATCTCGGTGGAAGGGGTTGTCATGCGGCCGCTGCGGTCCACAGGCCGATGCCGTCGACGTCGGCCTGCGTGACCAGGCCGCGAGACTGGAGTTGGCGCAGGTGCGAGAGCACCTCGCCGATCGCGGCCTGCCGCTGGAACGACGCCAGATCCGCCCAGGCCCGCGACCAGGTCACGCCGATCGCGATCTGCCATGCGGCCAGGCCGGCCGGGTCGTGGCCAGCACGGGCGTGTCCGGCGACGATGTCCATCGTCTCGGCCAGCCGTTCCCGGTGGTGCTCGGCCAGATCCGCCAGCCGCGAGTCGAGATCAGTGAACCGGTACTCGTGCGCGGGCAGCACCTCGCGAGGCTGAATGCCGCCCAGCTTGACCAGCGAGTTCAGGTAGTCGTCGAGCGGGTTGGACGCCAAGTCGTAGGAGGAGATGTTGGGCGTGATGCGCGGCAGGACGTGGTCGCCGGTCAGCAAGAGATCGCGGGCCTCGTCGTAGAAGCACAGGTGACCGGGAGTATGCCCTGGTGTCCACACGGCCCGCAGACGCAGCCCGGGCGCGTCGATCAGGTCTCCGTGCTCGATCAGCCGTTCCGCGCGGACCATTGGCGCCATCTGCCCGACATGCTGCCTGCTCGCGACCAGTTCCTCGAGGTGGCTCGGCGGAGCTCCGCACCAGCGCAGGTACATCTGGATTCCGTCGCGCATGAGATCCTGGTTGCCCCGCCGTTCAAGGAAGGCGTCCTCGGCCGGGTGCATGCCCACCCACGCGCCCGACTGCTCGCGGACATTCCCCGACTGGCCGTGATGATCGGGGTGCACGTGCGTGACCAGCACCGCGGTGACCGCGCTCAGCGGGATCTCGCACTGCGCCATGCCGCCGGTGAGGGCCCGCCAGCTATCCGGGTGGTTCCAGCCGGGGTCGATCATCACGAAGCCGTCATCGTGCTCGATCAGGTAGCTGAGCACGTACCGCAGCGGATTGCCGATGATCGGAACCGGCACGGACCAGACGCCAGCCGCGACGTTCTCGACCGGCGGGAACTTTGCCCGTTCCCAGGCCTCGCGCTGCAGCGTCCCGGTTACCTGCATCTATCGGGTCCCTTCGGGCACGGCGGCTCGCGATACACGGCGGATCCGTACGCTCTAGGTTGACATGGGATCTGGCCCCGTGTTTCGCTCGGACCCAGGCAAGAAGTATAACTGATTTCAGTTTTCCGGCCTGGGCGGGGAATGCGGGACCGAGGAGAGGTGCGCCGATGAGCGAGGACTTTCGCGCGCGGGCGCGGGCGTGGCTGGAGGCAAACGCGCCGCGCCGGGCGTCCGACGACGAAGCCGAAACCGAGACCAGGGGTCAGGCGGCCGTGCTCGCCGAGCAGAAGGCGTTCCAGGCCAAGCTGTACGACGCGGGTTTCGCCGGCATCACCTGGCCGAAGGAGTACGGCGGGCAGGGGCTGACGGCTGCGGAGCAGATTATCTGGAGCCAGGAGTCGCGCGACTACGACCTGCCGACCGGTGCGTTCTTCATCGGCCTGTCGATGCCGGGGAACACGATCCTGGAGGTGGGATCGGAGGAGCAGAAGAAGCGGTACCTGCCGGGGATGCTGCGCGGAGAGGAGATCTCGTGCCAGCT
>JASHUE010000196.1:0-3090 GCA_030040195.1 Streptosporangiaceae bacterium
CACCGAGCAGCGGGCGCAGGTCCATCGCCGCTATGGCCTCGCAACAGCCCGCGTAACCGGCGGGCTGCGTGGCCGCCAGGCCCGCCGCGAACGCCGCGATGACATCGGGCTCAGCAGCCGCGAACTCCGGAGTGAACCAGCGAGCGACCACCTGGGCGGCAATCACGCCGGAGCCGTCAGCGCGGACTGTCGCCGCCCGCTGCCGCCACATCTGCGCCGGGGGCAGGTGCGCGCTCGTGCAACACAGCGCGAGGCCGGCTATGCGATCCGGGGCCGTCGCGGCCATCCACATGCCGATCATGCCGCCCAGTGACACCCCGCAGTAGAGGGCACGGCCAACCCCGAACCGGTCGAGCGCCGCGAGCACCCCGGCGCCCAGCATCGCGATCGTGTAGGGGCCGGCGGGAGCCGGGGACAACCAGCCGCCCGCCGGGCCGTGGCCGGGGTGCTCGTAGCGGACGAGCCGGAACCGCCCCGCCAGCGCGGGGAGTTGTCGCTCCCACAGCTCGCTGCTGGTACCGAGAGAGTTGCCGAGCACCAGCACGGGCGCGCCGGGCGGCCCGTCGATCCGCGCCGCGAGCGACAGCGGTCCGGGCTCAGACATCAAAGAAGACGGTCTCGGTACCGCCTGCCGTTCCCTGCAACTGCACGTCGAACCGGAATTGGCCCGGCCCGTCACCGGGCCTGGCGATCAGCGTGGCCCGCCGGGCAGGATCGGTGATCGACGTCAGCACCGGGTCGACCGCATTCGCCGATTCCTCATCGGGCAGGTAGATGCGGGTGACAACCCGGTCAAGCAGGCCGCGGGCGAACACGGACACGTCCAGGTGCGGCGCCTGCGGTCCGCCATCAGGCGACTGAACCCGGCCGGGTCGCAGCGTGATGATCTGCCACCGGCCCTGCGCATCTGTCGCGGACCGCCCGAAGCCGCGGAATCCGGTGTCGGTGCCGCTCCTGCCCCTGCTGCCGTCGCCGTCAGGACGCGCTGGCGCCCGGCCGACGAAGCTGCCGTCGGGCGCGGCCTGCCACGTCTCGACGAGGGCATCGGGCACCGGCTCGCCCGCGCCGTCAAGCACGCGGCCGGAGATCACGATCGCGCCAGGCGTGCCTGCCGGCACCGCCTCCGGTCCGTCCGGCCAGGGCAGGCCGATGGCCAGGAATGGCCCGACCGTCTGCGACGGCGTCAGGCCTAGCGGTGCTGCTGCTGGTGGCTGCGTCACTTGGCCTCCTCCGACTCGAACGCGGTCGCGTCCCGGCCGCGCAGCACGATGTCCCACTGGAAGCCGAGCGCCCACTCCGGCTCGGTCGTGTCCAGGTCAAACCGGGCGATGAGTCGTTGCCGGGCACCCGCGTCAGGAATCGAGTTGAAGATCGGGTCCTGGGCGAAGAGCGGGTCACCAGGAAAGTACATCTGGGTGACCAGGCGCTGGGTGAACGCCGTGCCGAACAGGGAGAAGTGGATGTGCGCGGGTCGCCAGGCGTTCAGGTGATTGCGCCACGGATACGCGCCCGGCTTGATCGTGACGAACCGGTACCGGCCCTGCGAGTCGGTCATGCACCGGCCGGCGCCGTCGAAGTTGGGGTCGAGCGGAGCAGGGTGGTCGTCGACGTGGTGGGCGTACCGGCCGGACGCATTGGCCTGCCAGATCTCCACCAGACTGTCAGGCACCGGGCGGCCGTCGGAGTCCAGGACCCGGCCGGTGACGATGATCCGTTCCCCGAGCGGCTCGCCGGCGTGCCGCGTGGTGAGGTCGGCATCGGCGGCGGTCACGCGTTCGGCGCCGAGCAGCGGCCCGGTGGTCTCGGTCGGCCCCTGCGGCAGCCGTACGAGCGCCTGCTTGGGCGCCCTCAGGACGGACGACCGGTACTCCGGGTAGTCGAGCGGCGGGTTTACCCCGGCCGCGCGGACATAGGTCTCAGCACTCATCAACTCTCCTCGGGCAACTGCCGGCGGGCCCTCATTGGAACATACCGATAACGACCGCCATGTGCACAGGTGTGCGATTCTCGAATTTCACTCGGGTCCGCTGCCCGCGTGTTCCCCGGCCCGCACTGCCTCCTCCTCGGCGAGCCCAGCGTCCTCTTCGGCTAGCACCGCCTGCGCGACCCTGTACGCGTGATTGGCCGAGGGCACGCCCGCGTAGACGGAAAGGTGCAGCAGGATCTCGCTGATCTGATCGCGCGTGACGCCGTTCCTGAGCGCCGCGCGCACGTGCATGGCCAGCTCGTCGCTCTGCCGCAGCGCGACGAGGGCGGCCAGCGTGATCATGCTCCGCTCGGCCCGCGACAGCCCTGGCCTGGACCACACGTCGCCCCAGGCATAACGGGTGATCAGATCCTGAAACGCCGCGGTGAACTCCGTCGTGCCGGCTACCGCCCGGTCGACGTGCTCATCGCCGAGCACTGCCCGGCGGACGCGCAGGCCGGCTTCACGTCGCTGCTCATCGCTGCTCACTCGGCTCCGTTCCTTTCTTCCTCATCTGGCTGCCTTCATCACCGTCCGGCCTCCGTGCGTCCGGCTCCGTGCGTCTGGCCTCCGTGCGTCCGCGCTCCGCGCGTCCGGGAGTCGTGCGCCGCCAGCGCAGCTACCACGAACTGCTCGGCCGCGCCAAGACTGGCCCGCGGGTCGGCCGCGGCGGCCAGCTCGTCGGCGCCGATGCCGGCGGCGGCGAGCGGCTCGGCGAAGCGCGGCGTCGCGAGCAGGACCGTCGTCAGGTCCTGCCCGCTGCTGGCTGCCTCGCGGCTGGCCTGCGCCACTAGCTCCAGCGCCGGCAGCCGGCCGAGGCTCGGGATCAGGGTTGCGGCCACGTGCTCGGCCATCGGCAGCGAATGTGCCGCCGCCAGGTTCGCCTGCATGCGGTCCGCGTCGACTTCGAGCCCCGCCAGCATCTCGGCCGTCCAGGCCGCGGCTGAGCCGGTGACGCGGAGCAGGTCGCAGACCGGTTCCCACTCCGCGTGCCAGGCCCCGGCCGCCCGCTGCAGCTCCTGCTCGCCCGCCGCGGCGAGCGTTGCCAGCAGCATCGGCGCGCGCTTCGCGCAACCGAGCACCAGCACGGCTGCGACCGGGTTGCGCTTGTGCGGCATCGCCGA
>JASHUE010000197.1:0-5675 GCA_030040195.1 Streptosporangiaceae bacterium
ACTACGGCCACGACCGCGAGCACCAGCGGGGTGCGCGAATGCAGGTCCGCGATGTCGTCGTAGTTGTTGGCCGTGACCCCGCTGACCGCCCAGGTGACCCCGCTGACCTTGCCGACGGTGGACGGGAGCACGTGATCGCGCAGGTCGAGCAGCGCGGCATCGGACGCCGCATTCGTTCCGTTGCCTTGCAGGGGAACGTTGACGATCAGCGCTCGGCCGCCCGCGATGAAGGAGGCGGTCACCGGCGGGCGGATGGGACCGGTCGCAGTCGCGGACCGCTGCACCGCGGACACCGCACTCATCATGGCCCGGCCGTGCAGGGCCTGGCCGGTGACGACGACCTGGGCCGGCGAGGGTGCCTCGGGGAAGGCCGCCTCGATCCGGTCCGCGGTCTGCGCGACCGGCACATTGCCAGGGAACCCGCCGTCCGGCGCGCTGCCTAGCCGCATCCCGAGGGCCGGCGCGGCCAGCGCCAGCATGGCGATCGCGGCGACGGCGCCCCAGGCCGCCGGGCGGCGCACAACGCGTCGCACCACGGCGGACCACAGCCGGGACGGCCGGGATGCGGTCCGGCGGCGTCCGAGGAAGGGGATCTTGCCGCGGTCGGTCCACGGACCCAGCCAGGACAGCAGCGCGGGCAGGAACGTCAGCGAGCCGAGGACGGTGGCCCCCACGACCGCGATCGTGCCGAGCCCGATCCCCGTGAACACGGAGTACCCGGTCAGGAACAGCCCGGCCAGCGCGATCATCACGGTCAGCCCGGAGACCACGATCGCCCGGCCCGAGGTCCTCGCCGCGATCGTCAGCGCCTCGTGCGTGCTGGCACCGCGGGCGCGTTCCTCCCGCTCCCGGCGCAGGTAGAACAGGGTGTAGTCGATGCCGACGGCCATGCCGATGATCAGCACGACCTCCGACGTGCTCGTGCCGGTCGGCAGCCACTGGCCGATCACCGAGGTCAGCGAGATGGCCGAGATCACTGCGGTGAGCGCCAGCACGATCGGGATCCCTGCGGCGATCAGCGCGCCGAACACGCAGACCAGGAGCACCAGCGTGATCGGCAGGGAAGTGGACTCGGCCTGCCGGAAGTCGCTGCTCAGCAGCGCGTTGCCCGCCCGGTCCTCGCTCGCGTCGCCGGCCTCGGCAATCCGCAGGCTCGGGAACCTGCCCTGGACCGCTGCGACCGCGTTCAGGGCAGGCACCACCGCCTGGTCCTCGTTAGCCCCTGTGACGTTGAAGGTAACGAGGACCGACCGGTCGTCGGCCGAGATCAGCGAGCCACCGCCCGGGCTGAACGGCGAGCGGATGTCGCTCGCGGCCGACCGGGGCAGCCTGCTCAGTGCGGAGACCACCTGCCGGGTGGCCTGGCGCAGTTGCACGTCGGTGCGGAACGTGCCGCTACTGCGAGCCTGGATGAGCACGTCCTCGGCCGGCGGCGGCCCGTTGTCGTTCAGCCGGGCTAGTGCGCGCTCGGCCACGCCGGACTGGCCGGGGTCATACTGGGTGACGTTCTTGGCGGAAACGCTCTGGCCAATCACGAAGATGATCGCGACCAGGGCAAGCCAGCCGAAAACTGCAGTTTTGCGGTGCCTCGCGCTCCAGCCGGCGACGCGCTCGACCAGTGGCGGATTTCTGGTGTTGTGCGATGGGTTTTCGGGGGTGCGCGGGGTGTGTCCGCCCGCGGGAGGCAATACTGAACTCTGCGATTGGCGCATGGTGACCTCTCCTGGGTGTCGTGTGACTAGTCGTGGTGTGGCCCCGCCCGCGAGCTGGCACTCGCGGGCGGGGGCGCCTTGCTAGGGGGACAAGGCGCCGTTCCCTGACCCGGCCGGCCGTGGCCGGTCGGTCTGGACGAGCGGACCCAGCGGCCTTGGGCCGGCCAGCACCGCCCTGGCCGGGGCAAGCGGGTCGAAGGACCGTCGGAGGATGGCCCTGGCGACCGTTGCCTGCAGTCGTGCGGCAGCGATGAGGACATAGTTGAACAACAGGAACAAGAACGCGCACAAAGCGGCCGCCAGCAGCGCACTCGGCAGCGAGCCGGCGTACAGCCCGTGATGCCCCGACCCGTGCGGCCCGTGGGGGAAGTAGCCGAACAGGGCGCCCGGCACGTTCTGCGCCGTGCAGACTCCCACGCATATGTCTCGGGCATGCGAGTACCACAGGGGCAGCGTGATCCCGGCCAGGAACGCCAGCCAGACGCTCAGCACGACCGTGTCCAGCGTGAACAGCACCGGCCACAGGCCGATCACGTAGGTAAGATCACGCCAGGTGCTGCCCTCCCCCCACCGGGCCATGGCCTGCCGCCACAGGCCGCGGCGGTCTGCGGGGCGGTAGTAGCCACGGACCGGCTCGGCGAACGCAAGCCGGAGCCGGGCCCGCTCCAGCTCAGCACAGCCGCGAATGGCGTAAGCGGCCGCGATCAGCAGCGGGACGGCGACGACCGTGATGCTCGCGGCGATGACGGCGGTGATGCTGGTCAGTGCGACCGCGAACAGCACGCCGCCCACCAGCAGGTAGCCGAGCAGATAGCCGGCCGAGCGCCAGAGGCTGACCGACACGAGGAGCCCGACCGGGTTGCGCCGCAGCGTCAGGAGACAGTCGTCTCGCTGACCGGCGGGGACCACCGGAGGCCGCGCTGGATCCATGGTTGTCTCTCCTGGGTGTCGCTTGGGCTTTCGCTGACTTTCCCGCCGCGAGCTGGCACTCGTATCCGGCGGCCTGGTGTTAGCTAGAGGGCCGGGCCGGCGGGCCAGGCATTGGTCGCCCGCTCATCCCACGTCCCGCATGAGCTTCTCGACCGCGGCCACCTTCTCCGTCAGCCTGCTCAGCTCGGCGCGCAACTCCTGCTGGTTGGCGACGGCATCCTCCGCCAGCTTGCGGTACTCCGCCATCGCTACCGCGTCGGCGCGGTGTGCTTGGAGCCAGAAATAGGCCCACACAATGGCGGCGGCCGCGACGAAGAACACGGTCGGGATGACAATCCAGATCGCGGTGAGGTTGACGGTGGCAGGGGCGTCGGCCAGCACGTGAGCCGTGTTCACTTCGCGCCCTCCTTCGCGTCCGCCATCCCGTTGCCCTGCTCGCCGTCCGGCTCGCGGCCAGACTCGTCGGCGCGGACCGCGTCGGTGATCGTTTCGGCGGTCAGCCTCAGCTCGAAGGGCGCCAGCTCGAAGTACTTCATGGCCTTCCCATCCTCAGACAGTTCTAGGTGCCCGGTCACCAGTTCGGCCTTCTCGAGCCGATCCAGGTGCATGTACAGCAGTGGTCGTGACATTCCGAGCCTGCGGGCCAGCTCGCTGACATGCACCCGGCCGTCGGACAGCTCGGCCACGATCCGCATCCGCTGCGGATTGGCCACGGCCGTCAGCACGGCGAGGAGCTCCGTCTCGCTGGTCAGGACCTGCTCTCCCAAGCTCGGTTTCACCTGTCAGCTAGAACTTACATATGCTTGTCCCGACTGTCAACTGAAAGTCAAGCGAGACTGAGTCCACGGCCGGGCAGCGGCTGGCCGCGGCCCTGTTAGGGTCCCCTAGTGGGCGAACTCCTGCTGATCAGGCACGGGCAGACCGAGTGGAGCGAGGCCGGCCGGCACACCGGCCGTACCGATATCCCGCTGACCGAGGCGGGGGTCGCAGCCGCCAAAGTGCTGGCGCCCGCCATCGGAGGACGCCACATCGTCGCCGCCTTCGCCAGCCCGGCCAGTCGCGCGCTGCGCACGGCCGAGCTGATCGGGCTGACCGAGGTACAGGTCGACCCCGACCTGTGGGAGTGGGACTACGGCGGCTACGAGGGGCGCACTACGGACGACATCAGGGCGGACCTACCCGGCTGGTACCTGTGGCGCGATGGGGTCGTACCTGGAGATGCCGCGCACCCCGGCGAGACCGTCGAGCAGGTGGCATTGCGCGCTGACGCCGTCATCGCCCGCGCGCGCCCGCTGTGCGCCATCGGCGATGTCGCGCTGGTCTCTCACGGTCACTTCCTGCGGGTGCTGACCGCCCGCTGGCTCGGCCTGGAGGCGGCCGGGGGCCGCCATTTCCAGCTCGACACCGGCACGCTCAGCAGGCTCGGCTTTGAGCACGGAGAGCCGGTTATCACATCCTGGAACGTGCCGTAGCCCCCCGAGCTCGGCTCACGGGCCCGCTAAGCCGCCGCCCGCATGTGCGTCCGGGCGCCGTCTGCGCCGGGCACGTACAGCAGCCGGGGCGGGATCCTGGTGCTGGCCTCGTAGGCGGCGCGCAGCGCCAGCGTTACCGCGCCGTCGGTCAGCAGGCTGCCGGGCGTCCCGTACAGGCGCCGGGCCCAGCCCGGCAGGCTCGCGTAGGCCAGCGTGTTCACCGGCGGGACGAGCAGGCGCAGCGGCGTGAGCGGCAGGGGCAGCCGGGGCGTGAACGACAGCCGCAGGGCCCGCTTCGCCTCCGCGCAGGCCCGCAGGCCCGGCCGCATCCGCTGGTAGTACGCCTCAAGCTCGGTCATGCTGCCCGGTGCGAGCGCCGGGTCCAGCCCGACTACCGCCGCGCTGCGCCGCTGCTCGGCCACGAACCCGTCCAGTTCGTCCGGCCGCAAACCCATGCCGCAGCGCCGGGCGATCTCGGCCAGCGAGGAAACCTCCGCACAGTGCACCCAGAGCAGTAGCTCGGGCTCGTCCAGCCGGAAAGTGCGGCCGTCATCGTCGACGC
This sequence comes from Streptosporangiaceae bacterium, assembly GCA_030040195.1. Lineage (GTDB taxonomy): Bacteria > Actinomycetota > Actinomycetes > Streptosporangiales > Streptosporangiaceae > JAJYUU01. Next base: position 4,677 of record JASHUE010000197.1, read on the forward strand.
CGGTCAGCGAGGCGTGAATGCGCCTCAGCCGCCGACCGGCCCGCTCCACCTCAGGCAGCGTGCCGTACGTGCGGGTCTCGACGAACTCGATTGTGCGGACGAAGCGGCCCCAGGCCTCGCCTGACCGGGCGAACGCGCTGTTCTGCCACGTTCCCTGCATCACCCTCGGGTGCAGCGCCTGGAGGTACAGCGCCCGCGCCCCCGCCACCCACATGACCGGCTCGGTCATCAGCCGCCACGTCACCGAGGCTGGACCGAACAGCCCGTGGTCCGCAGGCTGTGCGTTGCCGTGGTCGGCACTGTCGCTCCCGGTCATGGCGCTTCGGGTCATGGCAGCCCTCCGCTCAGCCTGTTCGCCGTGGACGGCTGGTTACTGAGGCCGGGTCTCCTCCTGCAGCCAGTCCAGGTACCCGGCGGTGCCCGCGACGATCGGGGTGGCGATGATCTCCGGCTCGTCATAACTGTGCCGCTCGGTCAGGAACTCGGCCAGGGCGCCGAAACGATCGGCGGGCAGCTTCAGCATGATCAGCCATTCCTCGGCTCGCTCAATGCCATCCTCCCACCAGTATGTGCTCGCAAGCGGGCCTGCCACTTGCGCGCACGCGGCCAGCCTGGCCTCGACGGCGGCCTGCGCCAGTTCGACCGCCTCGGCGCGAGAGTCGGTGGTGGTCTGCACCTGGAGGAACTCCGCGGCGCCCCGCTGCGCTGGCATGGCCCCGATCGTACGCTCATGCACACAGCGCCGGGCGCGCGACGACGGGCGCTGACCGCGCGGGTAGCCTGGCTGGATCCCCCAGCCGGGCCCTCGCGCCTCGGACCATGGAGTCAGATATGCCCGGCTTCAGCCTGATCGTCAATCCTGCGGCCGGCCGTGGCCGCGCCAGGGCGGTTGTTCCCCAGGTCACGGCCGCCCTGTCGGCCGCCGGCGCCGACTGCCAGGTCACCGAGTCCGCCAGCCTCGTGCATGCCGCGCAACTCGCGCGGGACGCGGCCGCGGCC
>JASHUE010000198.1:0-3456 GCA_030040195.1 Streptosporangiaceae bacterium
CATCCACGGCCTGCGTGTTGTGGAGGTACCCGTGCGACGAGAGTACTCTCCCGGCAGCTCCAAGATGGGTGCCAGATTCGGGCGCCTGGCCGGCCGGGCGTGGGTCATCAGCCAGTATGCCTGGACAATCGCGCGGGAGACCCGAAAGCTCCGGCGGGCTCGCACCCTGGGGCCACCATCGGTGGACCCGCCGGCCTGGAGCAGGACAGGACAGGGGAACGCATGAACGGGAACACGGAGGCGGAGCTCCTCGCAGAGTTCGAAGAGCTGGTCAGGACCGACCGCCTGGTTGACCGGGGGTCTCAGCTCTTCGGCGCTTTCTCGAATCTCGCCGACGAATTCTTGAAAACCAGCCAGCTGGAGCTGCCAGCCGACCCATTCCAGGGTCGGGACCGCGAGATGGCGCTGGAGTCCGACCTTTACTACGTCATGTTCTGGCGGATGTTTGACCGGACACCCGCGTCCATGCTGCAGGACTTCGCCATCAAGCTGCGCCGCATCCTGGCCAGGCGCGTCTTCAAAAGGTGCGGGGAGGATGTGGTCATTCACCACAACGTCCTGTTCAACTCCGGCCGCAACATCGAGCTGGGCGACGGCGTGTTCCTGAACCGGGACGTGATGCTGGACGACCGGGCGTCGCTCACGATCGGCGATCACACGATGATCGCGGCCGGAGTGGTCATCGAGACCCACAGCCATGCCTACGACGACTTCTCGGTACCGCTCCCGCATGGCGGTCGCATCCCCTCCGCTGTCCACATCGGGTCGAATACGCTCCTCGGCTACAAGGCCGCCGTGATGGCGGGCGTTGACATCGGGAATCGCTGCATCGTGGCCGCCAACTCGGTGGTAACTAAGGACGTCCCGGACCAGACCATAGTGGGGGGCGTCCCGGCCCGGATCATCAAGACGATCGTGCCCCGGGCTGCTGATCCGCCGGGCGGTTGAGGTGATCGTGCTCAGCGGGCGAATCACCCGGCCGGCCAGCAGCCAGCCGATAACCGCGGCTGCCACCGCAAAGACCCCCAGGGCGACGGCCGAGGTAATGAGCAGTACCTTCCTGTCGTAGGCAACCTGAGCGTTCCCCGCGCCAATCGCCTCTTTCGTGGCCTGCTCGATAGCTGCGGCGAGCTTGTATCGGTCAATCCCCGTGTCAGCCGGGGGACGGCCACGGGAGAGGTGGGTCGCGGGACGCGCCGTTTGCCGGAAGAGCAGGTACGTCAGGGTGAGCACGGCGCCGCCGCAGGCGAGGAACGCCGAGGTATAAAGGGCGGTGAGGCGTAGCCGGGCCGTGCGGCGGGGCAGCCGCAGCCAGCGCGGCCGGCCGCTGCGCATGGGGCGCATCAGGGTTCTCCGATGCGGTAGCCGCTGTCGCGGACGGTCTGGATCACCGGCGGGTCGCCGAGTTTGGCTCGTAGGCGGCCGATTGTGGTCTTGACCGTAGTGGTGAACGGGTCGGCGGCCTCGTCCCATCGGCGCGCCGGGCGGCTCAACGCGGCCGAGGCTGCCGAACCGGGGAATCTGTGCGCCACCGCGCGGCCGCCTGATCGGCCAGCCAGGTCCCGCTCCCCCAGGCGCTCGGGCGCTGTGACGGCAACTGGCTCGCAGGTAAAGATCATCTGCCGCGGAACGGAAGGAGATGCTTCGCGGATCGTAAGGCAGAGTATCGCATATCGAAAGATCATGTTATCCTACTGCGGATGGCTCCCTCATTCGTGCCGAGGCGGGCAGCTTCCGCGGTCGCCGAGGCGCTCGCTGATACCAGGGTGATTCTGGTCAATGGCGCACGCCAGGCTGGCAAGAGCACGCTGGTCCGCCAGATCGCCGCCGACAAGGCCGCCGAATGGCGAGATCTCGACCTGCCGCAGGACCGGCAGTCGGCACTGGCAGACCCGGTCGGGTTCGTGTCCTTCGATGGTCTTCTGGTCATCGACGAGATTCAGCGTGCCCCGGAGTTGCTGCTCGCCATTAAAGCGGCCGTCGATGCCGATCCCCGCCCTGGCCGGTTTCTCCTTACCGGATCGGCACGACTCCTGGGCCTGCGTGACCTGCCCGACACGCTGCCGGGCCGAATGGAGACCATCGAGCTCTGGCCGTTCTCGCAGGGCGAGATCGACCGCACGACCGACAGCTTCGTCGACGCCGCGTTCACCCTGGGGCCCGGGCTGCATCATGAGTCGACAGTAAGTCGTGCGGACTATACCGACCGCATCGTCCGCGGCGGACTGCCCGAGGCCGTCGCCCGCACCGACCCGCGCCGCCGAGGCCGTTTCTTCGATTCCTACCTGCAGAACCTCATCGACCGCCAGGTCACGCAGCTAGGCGAAATCGAGCGAACCGCTCAGCTCAAGGCGCTCCTTGGGCTGCTCGCAGCGCGATCCGGCCAGCTGGTCGCCGCCGGCAGCCTCGAATCAGACCTGCAGATCTCACGGCCGACGGTTGCCCGCTACATGAGCCTGCTGGAAGAGATCTTCCTCATCAAGCGCATTCCCGGCTGGTCACGCAACCTCGGAACCCGCGCGACCGCCACGCCCAAGCTCATCTTCGCTGACAGCGGGATCGCTGCCCGGCTTCTCTCGGTCGACTCTCACGCGCTGCGCCGTCCCGGTGCCCCTTTCGGCCCGCTGCTTGAAGGTTTCGTGCTCTCCGAACTCGCCCGGCAGCTCACGTGGTCAACCGAACTCACCGACCTCTACCACTACCGCGACCACAACAAGATCGAAGTCGACGCCGTGCTCGAAAACAGGCGCCGCCAAGTCATCGGCATCGAGGTCAAGGCCGCATCCACGGTCAGGACCGACGACTTCACCGGCCTGCGGCGGCTGGCCGACAAGCTCGGCGGAGACTTCGTAGCCGGCTTCGTGCTCTACACCGGCACAGCGACCCTGCCCTTCGGCCCCAAGTTTCGGGCCCTGCCAATCAGCGCAATCTGGCAATTGTGACAAGGCGACCACACCAGGCTCTGGATGCGCATCCCGAACGCGAGTACCTCAGAAGAGCCTCTCTCCGGCCAGCCAGCCGGCCCGGCCTGGCCAAACCCACCTAGCTCGGGAAAACGATTCCAGTTCTTGCCGCTCCCCGGCCAAGATCCGGACCCGGCGCGGATCGCCGGATAACTCGAACGCCCGAAAACCGCATCTGAGCAGGTCACAGCCTTACTGATACTGCTAGACCATCGGCCTCCGGAGCCGTGTGCGCAGGTTCGAATCCTGCTGGGGGCGCAGATCGACGAACTGCCGATATGGCCTCTGACCTGCAGAGACTCTTGCGACCTGCGGCGTGCCCAGTCCAGGCGAGTCCAACGGAATCCACCCGGTTGTCGCCATTCGCGAGAGAATGACGAGAGAGTTTCGCCCGACGCACGGCGTCATAGGCGGCCAAACTGGGTTGCGTCGGGGCGAGTGACACAACTCCGTCGCCGTGTGAGCGAGCGTGACCTGCGAGAACGGGAACAGA
>JASHUE010000199.1:0-3100 GCA_030040195.1 Streptosporangiaceae bacterium
ACCGGGCCGCGTGGCGGAGGTCCCTCAATCCTTTGATGACAACAGTATGCGAGCGCTGCGACGAAATATCGGCACGCGGCGCCCGGGTGGCCCGGCGCGCCTCACAGGTTGCCGCGACGCTCCTGCTCCCGCTCGATCGCCTCGAACAGCGCTTTGAAGTTGCCCTTGCCGAATCCCTGGGAGCCATGCCGCTCGATGAGCTCGAAGAAGACGGTCGGCCGGTCCTGGACCGGCTTGGTGAAGATCTGCAGCAGGTAGCCGTCCTCGTCCCGGTCGGCCAGGATCTTCAGCTCCTGCAGCTCGTCCAGCGGCACCCTCGTGCTCCCGACCCATTCGCCGAGCGTCTCGTAATAGCTGTCGGGTGTGCCCAGGAACTGCACGCCCTGCTCCTGCATCCCGCGGACGGCGCCGACGATGTCATCGGTCGCCAGGGCGATGTGCTGGACTCCTGGCCCGCCGTAGAACTCCAGGTACTCGTCGATCTGGGACTTCTTCTTCCCGGCCGCAGGCTCGTTGATCGGGAACTTCACCTTGCGGCTGCCATCGGCTACGACTTTGCTCATGAGCGCGGAGTACTCGGTGGCGATGTCGTCACCCACGAACTCCTTCATGTTGGTGAAGCCCATGACACGGTGGTAGAAGTCCACCCACTCATCCATTTTGCCAAGCTCGACGTTGCCGACGCAGTGGTCGATTTCGGTGAAGAACGGGCCGGCCTGGTGCCCGGTCAGCGGGCCGGCCGGGACATAACCAGGCAGATACGGGCCGGCGTAGTCGGCCCGCTCGACCAGGGTGTGCCGGGTGTCGCCATAGGTAGCGATGGCTGCCAGCACCACCCTGCCGCTGCCGTCCTCGACCACCTCAGGCTTGCGCAGGCCGACGGCGCCGTGGGCCGTGGCGTACTCGTAGGCGGCTGTCGCGGATGGCACGCCGATGGCGAGGTCTACGATTCCGTCGCCGTGCTCAGCCACGTGCCGGCCCAGATCGGTGCCCGCACGGACCGGCCCGCGGAAGACGAACCGGGCATTGCCGGACTCCAGCACGTAGGAGGCCTCGTCGCGGCACCCGGTCTCCGGGCCGCGGTAGGCGACGCAGCGCATGCCGAACGCGGTCGAGTAGAAGTGCGCGGCCTGCCTGGCATTGCCGACGGCGAACACGGCCGCGTCCATCCCGGTCACCGGGAAGTCGTCGCTGGCTAGGGCCTGGTCATGCGCTGCCTCGGCTGTCATCGCGGCTCTCCTTCACGGTTGCGGTTATTCAGGCAGCATCCGGCGCGAGAGCATGCTGTGCAACTGTGAGAGCATATGCTAAGCAATTTGTATAGTAAGATGCCGAGATAGCTGCTACCCATGTACAGTTTGTAACGGAGTGGGTCCAATGGTGATCGACGCACTCGACGGACGGCTGATCGAGCTGCTGATGAACGAGCCGAGGGTCGGCGTACTCGAGGCTTCGCGGCGCCTCGGCGTGGCCAGGGGGACGGTTCAGGCCCGCCTGGACCGGCTGCACGCGCGCGGCGTGATTACTGGCTACGGGCCCGATATCGATCCGGCGGCGCTTGAGCACAGCGTCATGGCGTTCGTCACGCTGGAGATCCGGCAGGCGGGCGGTCACGACCCGGTGGCCGAGCGGCTGGCCGCGATCGCGGAGGTGCTCGAGGCGCACACGATCACCGGCGCCGGCGACATGCTGTGCCGGGTCGTCGCCCGCAGCAACGCCGATCTGCAGCATGTGATCGACGCCATCGTCGAACTGGAGGGCGTGGTCAGGACCTCAACCGTGATCGTGCTGGACACTCCGCTGCCGCACCGCACGCTGCCGCTGGTCCTGGCGGTCGCGAAGGCCGACTGAACCTCGATCAGGGGACGCGGCCCGGTTAGGCGCGCGCCGACGCCTGCTCGGGCGCGGCGTCGGCCAGTTCGAGGGCAACGTCAAGCAGGGCGGCCCTTAGTTCCTCCGGATCCGCGGCCCGGCGCTGGTAGTGCATGCAGCCGACGCTGATGCTCATCAGGCATGACGCCGCACGGACCTGATCGCGAATCGGGGCGTCCTGCCCGGCTAGCAGATCAACCAGCGAGTCCATCCGCTCCCGGAAGAGCTCACCGCGCTCCTTGGCCGAGGCCAGGCTGCTGACGGCCGCCTGGTTCTGCTGCAGCATCCGGAAGACCTCGGTCCCGTTCACGACGATGTTCATGTAGCGGTGGACGATCTCGGCCCTGGTGGCGGCCGTCCGCGGCCGGTCCTTGCCCCAGGCGATCAGGTCGTCGAGTTGCGCGACATAGTCCTCGACCAAGCTGCGGACGATGTCTTCCTTCGACTTGAAGTAGTAGTAAAGCGCGGCCTTGGTCACGCCCAGCCGCTCGGCAATCTCGCGCAGGGATGTCTTCTCGTAGCCCTGCTCGGCGAACAGCTGCAGGGCGAGCTCGCGCAGCCGGGACCGGGTGTCGCGCCCGTGGTCTCGGCCGATTTCCTGCCCGGCGCTGGAGATGTTCTCTTCCATGGTCCCGCGTGTCTGTCCTTCTGCCGCCCGGCGTAATCTACTTGACGGCCGGTTAGTAGCCACCATAGCCTAGGAGCACAAATGATGCTAGCCGGTCGGCAGGTAAGTTGGGTGCGCCTCAGCTGATCGAGGCGCAAACAGGGGCGAGGAGTACGTTTTCATGACTGACAGTCAGGCGGCCGAGGCTGCCGCGAGCAGCCAGCCAGCCGATGGCGCCGCGAGCCGCAACGGCCCGCGGCGTGAAGTTCTGATAGTCCTGCCGGGCCTGCTGCTCGCGATCATCATCGCGATGCTGGACCAGTTGGTGGTCTCGACGGCGCTGCCGCGAATCGTCGGTGACCTGCACGGGGTCAACCACCTGGCCTGGGTCGTCACCGCTTACATCCTCGCCTCCACGGTTACCACGCTCCTGTACGGAAAGCTGGGCGACCAGTACGGCCGCAAGCGGTGGCTGATGATCGCCATCATCTTGTTCCTGATCGGCTCGGCGCTGTCCGGCCTGTCGCACAACATGGATCAGCTGATTGCCTTCCGCGCCGTGCAGGGTCTGGGTGCAGGCGGGCTCATGGTCGGCGCGATCGCGACCATCGGTGACCTGGT